>JADZDV010000572.1 GCA_020850915.1 Chloroflexota bacterium
GGCGATGGGGCGGGCGCCGGCGCGCAGGCTGCGAGCAGAGCGCTCCCCACGCTGGCGCCCAGCCCCACCCCGATCACGCGGCGCAGGAACCGGCGGCGGTCCATGCGCCCCTGGCCTGTGGCTTCGATCATCGGTTCTGGCATGGCAACCTCCTTCGTCGACCCACTCTCCCGAAACCGAGCGCGCCAGTTGCGCACGGCTTGCTACCAGGGACCACATTCTTGGCCAGACCGGCCGGGGTCGCCGCGCGGCGACCCTGACCTGCGAGCCTGGCGGGTGTTGTGCAGGTTCGAGCTAGCTCAGCGAGTCCCTCCCGATGGTCCGACGGAAGACTACCAGGCAGACCATCACCAGGACGAACTGGACGAACATCAGCGCCGCCGAGCGCGAAACACCTTCGTCCCGCAGGACGTTCCAGATCGCGATCGAGAGCACCTCGGTGCCCTGGCGGTACAGCAGGATGGAGATCGGGAACTCGCGCAGGAAGACCACGAACATCAGCATCCAGCCGGAGATGATGCCCGGCATCAGCAGCGGCACGATGATCCGCCGCATGACAGTCCACCAGGAGGCACCAGCCGTGCGGGCGCTCTCGTCCAGGTCGTGAGAGAGCGCCAGGATCGTCCCTGAGACGGTGCGCTGGGCCGTCGGCAGATAGCGGGAGATGTAGCCGACGCAGAGCAGGGCGAGCGGCCAGGTGCCATAGAGGGGCGTGCGGAGGTAGGCGACCAGGATGCCCACCGCCATGACGATGCCGGCTACGCCGACCGGGATGGTGCTGATGAAGTCCAGCAGGCCGCGGCCAGGCGCGCGCGAGCGGAAGATGATCCAGGCCAGCAGCGTCCCCAGCACCATCGCGAGGGTGGCTCCGACGAGCGCGAGAATGAAGCTGTTCAGAAGGCCCCGCGTGGCGACCGGGCTGGAGGCGAGCCAGAGGAAGTTGTCCGGCGTGAACAGGTTCGGATCGATGGAGCCCCGCCAGATGCGGGAGAACCCGAGCAGGAAGAGGGTCACCATCGGTAGGATGACGGCGAGCAGGACGTACAGCAGGACGAAAGCCAGGGTGACGTACTTCAGCCTGCCAAGCGGCAGGACGCGCGCCGAGGTGGCCTTGCCAGTGACTGTGGTGTAGTCTCGCGGCGCGATGATCCGGCGCTGGACGTAGATCAGGATCAGCGCGAGCAGCAGGAGCACGCTGCCGGTGGCCGCGGCGGAGTTGAAACGCGGCGGCGAGTCGTTCATGAGCATGTAGATCTGGGTGCTCAGCGTATCCATGCCGTACGGGGAGCCGAGGGCCAGCGGCACGCCGAATTCTCCCGCGCAGGAGACGAAGGTCAACAGCGCCGCGGAGAGAATGGCCGGCAGGACGAGCGGGATGGTGACCTTCCGAGCGATCTCGAGGTGCTTGCAGCCGCAGATCCGCGCGGCCTCTTCAAGGGTTGTGTCCATCCGCCGCAGCGGCGCCAGGACGAAGAGATAGAAGTACGGCGTAAAGAACAGGCCCAGCACCCAGATCATGCCGCCGTAGTTGTAGACGCTGAGCAGCGGCGCCTGGGAACCAGTGATGCCCTTCCAGAGACCGTTCAGGAGCCCGATCTGGGGGGAGCCGAGGAACGACCAGGCCAGGGCGCCGATGTACGGCGAGAGGAAGAACGGCACCATGACCAGGAACTCGAGCACGCCCCGGAACGGCGTGTCCGTGCGGGCGATGATCAGCGCGAGCGCGATGCCAAGCACACCTGAGAGCAGCGTTCCGCCAATCGCAACGATGAACGTCGTACTGAGAGCGCTGAGGATGCGCGGCGAGACGAGGAACTGGAAGTTGGCGAGGGTGTACCAGCTCGGTCCAAAGTCCACCTCGGCCCGGAAGGTCTCGTTGACCACGGTGAGGATGGGGATCATCACCAGGAGGACCACGGCGATGGCACAGAGCCCCAGGACCACCAGCTCCAGGCTGAAGCGGGGGAGCCGAAGCGAGCTGAGCGGCTGGAATGGCGCGCGCGTCCTGGCGATAGGCCGCGTTGCGGACATGGCGAGTACTCCCACTATCCCCGACAGGCCGGGGGGTTGATCCCTCCGCGGCGAGCGATGGGCCGGACCGAGCGCCCGGCCCCATCGCCGCGGAGTACTGGCGGTTGGCTAACCGCCGAAGATACCGCGGAACTCGTTGCGCTTGGCTTCGCGATCCGCTTTGGTCACCTTGCTCCAGTCCAGGCTGATCCAGGCCACCGTGTCCGCCTTCTTCATGAAGGGCGCGATCTCGCCCTCCACGCCGTAGTCGTTGCGCAGCGGCCACTGCAGCTCGTGGTTGACCCAGTTCTGCATCGCCTGCTGGGTCGTGATGTACTCCACGAACAGCTTGGCCGCGTTCGGGTGCTTCGCCTTGGCCAGGATGGCCATGTGGCACGGGAGCGGCGTCAGGCCCTCCGAGGGGTTGGCGATACCCCAGTTCAGGCTGCGGTCCTGCTTCCACCACTGGTACGGCCGGCCATTGCTGGCGAAGTTGGTCAAGTTTGCCTCGCCCGAGACCATCTTCTGGATCTGGTCGTCGATGCGGACCACCAGGAACGGGTTGTACTTGTCCTTGTAGGCCTGGAACAGGCTGGCGTCCACCTTGGTCCGGATGCCGACGTAGGCGTCGAGCTGGCTGGCCGAGTTGCGCACGTCCCCGGCGATGACCCGTCCCTTCTCCTCCGCCGGGATGTTCAGGAGGTCCTTCCAGGCGTTGATCTCGATCTTGATCTTGTTCTTGTTCCAGATCGGCTGGAACGTGTAGAAGTGCGTCGGGTAGTAGTAGGGCAGCTCGTACTCGAGGCCGAGCTTGTCCACGTTGGGCTTGAAGTGGGTGGCGAACTGCGTGGGCTCGTAGGAGAGCAGCTCGTTGGCGCCTCGGGCGCCCTTGAACATGTCCACGTTGCCCGCCA
>JADZDV010000573.1 GCA_020850915.1 Chloroflexota bacterium
CGAGCGCGGCCAGATGTTCGCCCGCGGGGACGAGGAGTGGCAGCGCTGGAAAGCCGAGCCGCTAGACGGGCTTCGGGAGGAGTTCGAGCGTCAGGTGAGAAGCGAAGACCTAGGCCAGCGGCTGTTCGGTGAGGAGGCGTCCTCGCAGAAGCTGGGGATTCATCCTATGTCCGTCTACTGGCTGCTGAAGGAGATGCGCGAGCAGGAAGGGCTGGTAAGCCCGCCGCTCCTCAGGCAGGCGCTGGAAGACTACGCCTCCGTCTCGATCCTCCGCCTCCTCGGCTACCGCTGGCCCGAGCAGGACGAGTACGAGCAGGAGCACGGTCCCATTCTCGACCCGGACCTAAACCAAAGCCAAGGTGAGATCCACATGGTTGTGCGAGCAGTGTCCGCGGGTTTCACCGTAGCTTTGGTTTAGTCGACCAGGACGGCATTATCCCTCGTGTCCCCCGCGGCGATGAGCCGACCGCCAAGCAGCGGGTGCGGATGCGTGTCGAGCGGCAATTTGGCGAGGAGGGCGCCGAGCAGTCGCTGAAGGAGTTCCGCCAGTGGGTCGGGCGCGATCTCGGAGACTGGCTCCGGCGCGATTTCTTCAAGCGCCACATCCGGCAGTTCAAGCGGCGCCCGATCGCCTGGCACCTCGTCTCGCCGGAGCGCACGTTCGAGGCGTTCGTGCTCTACCACAGGCTCAGCCGGGCGACGCTCCAGAAGCTGCGCGCCCAGTACGCCGGCGGGCTTATCGCCCGGCTCCGGACGGAGCAGGAGCGGGTGCGCCAGCGCGGGGCGAGCGATCTCGTGAGCAAGCTCCAGCTTCAGATCGAGGACGTGGAAGAGTTCCGCGGCCGGCTGGAGAAGATCGAGCGCGGGGACGAGCTGAAGTTCCGCGTCCGCTGCCGCTGGAAGGGCGAGGAGGCCGAGGGGCGGCCGGGACCGTACGCGCCGGACATCGACGATGGGGTGAAGGTGAACATCCGCCCGTTCCAGGAGGCCGGGCTGCTGGCGGTCAAAGAGGTCATCAAGAAGTGGTAGATATGAAGAGTGAAGGGTGAAGGGTGAAGGGTGAAGAGTGAAGAATCGCGGGGAGTGATTGTCGAGGAGCCGCTGCTCGCCGAGGCGGTGAAGCGGCTGGTGGATGCTTTCGCTCCGGAGCGGATCTACCTGTTTGGCTCGCGGGCGCGGGGCGACGCCAGCGAGGACAGCGATTACTACTTATTCGTGATCGTGCCAGCCTCGGATCTTCCTCATGTCCGCCGCGCCCAGGTCGCCCACCTGGCCCTTCGCGACCTCGGAGCGCCGAAGGACGTGGTGGTCTGGACGCGCGAGGAGTTCGAGCGCTACCTGCCAGTCGTCACTTCCCTGCCTGCCACCGTTGCGCGCGAGGGTCGACTCCTCTATGCCGCCTAGCGATCCGAAGGATGAGCTGACCCGTGAGTCGCTCGCCTCTGCCCAGGAGGACCTGGCGCTGGCTCAACTGGCCCTCGCGGCGACGCCACCGCTGCTGGCCGGCGCAACGTACCATTGCCAGCAGGCGTTCGAGAAGGCGCTGAAGGGTTTCCTGACCTATCATGACCAGGCGTTCCGCAAGACGCACGACCTGGCCGATCTGGTCATGCTGTGTCAGGCTGTCGATCCGAGCTTCCAGCGCCTCGCCTATGACGCAAGTCTCGTGAACCCGTACGCCACCGCCTTTCGCTACCCGCCGGTGGTCAGTCCGCTCACGCTGCCAACGGCGTCGGCCGCGCTCCAGATGGCGCAGGATGCGATGCAGTTCGTGCTGGCAGCTCTGCCGGACGCGATTCGACCGTGACGTTACCGAACTGCTCGCCAGGGATTTTCCGGCATGTCTCGCCGCCGGACTGGAGTAGCGTGTCCGCTGCTGCTGAAGGGGCGACGAGTCTGGCCGGGTGGCGGTCGAGTAGGTTATCAGCAGGTGATTTCGCGCCACGCGATGCGCGCGACGACGGGGGCGTACCTGGGAATCGGCCTGGCGTGTCTTCTAATTGTTCTATAAAATCGAACAATTAGAAGACATGGTTATGCACGATCCCGACCGTCAGGCGCTCTTCGACATTGCCAGCGAGCAGCACGGCTACTTCACCACGGAGCAGGCCGTGCAGTGCGGCTATGCCAGGAACACGCTGACCCATCACGTCAGCCGGGGCGCCTTCCAGCGGGTCAGCCGCGGCGTCTATCGCTTCCGCGACTATCCTTCTTCACCCGTCGAGCCGGTCGTCGCGGCCTGGCTTGCCATCGGCAAAGATGTCGCCGTCGTCTCCCATGCCAGCGCGCTCGAGCTGTGGGACCTCAGCGACGTGGTGCCGGAGGCGGTCCATCTTACCGTCCCGCGCGAGCGTCGCTCGCTCTGCAATCGGCCCCCGCGGGGCGTGGTGGTCCACACGACCACCCGTCCGTTCGGCGATGGAGAGGTGCGCGTGCACGAAGGCATCCGCGTGACGGCGCCGGAGCGCACGATTCTCGACGCGGCCGAGGCCGGAACTCAGCCCGAGCAGATCGAGATGGCGATCGGCCAGGCTATCCGACGTGGCTGGATCGATCCGTCCCGTCTGCGCGCCCGCGCGTCGGCTCGCGGGCCGCGGGTAGCCAGGCTGGTCGAGCGCGCCCTCGAAACCCACCTGCCTCGACAGGACGCCTGATGCGCTATCTCACGGCCGCTGGCTTCCGCCGTGCCCTTGAGGACCGTCTGAAGCAGCGGGCGCAGGCAACCGGCGAGTCGCTCGCCCATCTGCGGAAGAACGTCGTCTTCCAGCGTTTGCTCGCCCGGCTCCTCCAGGTCTCGCCGGATCAATGGATCCTGAAGGGCGCCCTGGCGCTGGACTTCCGCCTGTCGGACCGACCGGGAGCGCGGCCGCGCGCCACGAAAGACATGGACCTGGCGCGCCGGGGCGCCGTCGAGGACGCCGACGCCGATTTTCGACGGGTCCACGATCTCGATCTCGGCGACTACTTTGTATTCGTCGTCCAGCGCACCGAGCTGGCCCAGGACGAAAAGGAGGCCGGTGGGGCGGGGCTGCGGTACCGCGTTCGTGCCAGCGTGGCAGGTCGCCTGTTCGAGGACGTGCTGGTCGACGTGGGCTTCGCGCCGCCGAGTTTCCAACCCGAGTCGGTGGTGGCGCCGGACCTGCTGGATTTTGCCGGCCTGGCGCCGGTGCAGGTACCGACCCTGCCCACGCCGCTGCACGTTGCCGAGAAGGTGCACGCCTACACCCGCCGCTACGGCCCGAGCGGCTCACCCAGCTCCAGACCGAAAGACCTCGTGGACCTGGTCCTGCTGGCGATGCACGAGCCATTCCGCGCGGACGAGCTGCGGGGCGCCCTCGAGGCGACCTTCAACGCGCGCGGAACCCATCCCCTGCCCGAAGAACTACCGCCGCCGCCCGCGGAGTGGGCGAGGCCGTATGCCGAGCTGGCCCGACAGGTAGGCATTGTTCCCGCGCTGGACGACGGCTACCGGCGGGCGGTTGCATTTCTCAACCCGATCCTCCGTGGAGCCGCCGCGGGAGCGGTCCACTGGATCCTCGCGACTCAGGAGTGGGGGTAGAATGGCACTTCGCGGAGGCCCCCTGCGCCCACTCTCTTCAGACTGCTACGCTCCATGACGCTGCCCGACCTGCTAGCCGACGACCTGCTCGCCTGGCTCCATGCCGCCGCGGATGACCTGCCGCGGCGGGTGCTGCTCTGGCTCGATCCGCGCGCCGAGTTCAGCCGCCTGGTCGCGCACCTGGCGCCCGCGCTCGAGGCGCGGGGCGCCCATTTGCTGCGCTATGCCCCGGACGAGGGCGTGGGCCAGTTGCAGCTCAAGCTGGAGCTGCTGCGGCTGGACCGCGAGCCGGACGGTCGCGCCGTGGTCTATCTTCCCGGTTTCGACATCGAGGCATTGGAGCCGCGGCCAGATGGGCGGGCGCCGGGACTCTGGAGTGTGATCGACCGGCGCTACAAGGAGGCCATCTGGGGGCGCGGTGGCCGCTGGGAGCCTGGCGAGCTGACGGAGCCGCCCAGCCTGCTGAGCTGGCTCCGTCGCCACGGCGTGCAAGTAGCTGACGCGCGAACGGAGCGAGAGCTGGCGGCCGGCGGGGCCGACGCCCCGCTCGCTCGTTTCGCCGAGCGTCTCCTGGCCGTCGAGCCGGAGCGGTGGCACCGGCCGCTGCGCCGCTCGGACGTGGAGGCGAGTCTGGCCGGCGACCCGCGCGATGCCCTCCGCGCCCTGCTCGTCGCGCCGGCCAACGAGGTGCGCCGCTGGGGCATCGAGCGCCCGACCGTGCTGACTCGGATCGCCGCGGAGTACGGCCTGGTGGGGCCGTCCGCCGACGCCGAGCCGGACGCGCTGGCGGATGCGTTTGCGCTCAACCTGGCGCTCGCCGAGGCCTGGGACGCCTTCGGCCGGCCGGCCGACTTCCCCTACCTGTCGCGGCTGCCGCGCTCGGCAGCGAAGCGGGAGCGTCAGGTGGCGTTCCTGCGCGGCGACGTGCTGGGCCACACCGATCTCGGGCCGCGATTCCGTGCGCGGGTGCGCCATCTGGAGGCCAGCTACCCGCTGGCGGACTGGGCCGGCGATCGACCTGGCCAGCCGGGCGGCCTACCGCTCCTGGCGCGGGCGCGCTGGCAGAGGTTCGTGGATCGACTCTCCAGCGCAGCGGCCACGAGCTGGAAAACGGCGCGTGATCTGCTGGTGCACGAGCAAGCGGCGATTGACGCCGCGGCCTCGGCGCCCTGGGCGGGATTGGACGGCGAGATTGCCTGGCCGCTGCTCCGCGATCTCGCCGAGCTGGTCGCCCTGGCGGCGTCGATGCCGGACGAAGCGGCTTCGTTGGACCGTCCGGCTGCCCTGGTGGGGGCGTACGCCGAGCGCTGGTGGCGACTCGATCGATTGCACCTGGACGTGCGGGCGGGCGCTCACCGCCAGGCGCTGAACGTCGCCCGCCCCATCGCCGACCACGCCTACCTGGACGCGGTAAGCCGGGTGTCGGACCGCTTCGCCCTGCTCGTCGAACAGGAGGGCGTCTGGCCACCACGCGACACCCGCGGTGTGGCCGAGGTGCGAGCGGCGCTCTGGTCGCCCATCGACAGAGGGCGGCGCGCGGTGATCGTGACCGACGCCTGCCGCTGGGACCTGGCGCGGAGCCTGGCCGAAGCGCTCGGCTCGGACTGCAGCGTCAAGCCGCTGCTGGGCACGCTGCCCTCGAACACGCCGTTCGGAATGACCACGCTCCTCCCGCTGGGCGACGCGGCCATGAGCGTCGACTTCGAGACGGGCGCCGCCGTGATCCGCCGGGGCTCACCCGCGAACCTGGCAACTCGCGACGGTCGGAAAGCGTTTCTCGAGGCCGCGCTTGCGAAGCCGGGCGGCAAATCGCCACTCGCTTTCATCGAGCTGGGATCCCTGCTGCGCGACGGCCCCATGCCGTCCGCGCCGCTGGTGGTCGTCTTCGACAACGCGCTCGACGAGCAGGGCCACAAGGGGACCGAGCAGCTCCCACTGGTCGCGGATCAGCTCGTCGTCGGCCTGCGCCGGGCGATCGAACGCCTGCACGAGGCGGGCGTGGAGACGGTTCACCTCGTCACGGACCACGGCTTTCTGCTCCTGCCGCCGGCCGCGGTGGACGACCTCGGCACGCCTCAGGTGCTGCCCGCGCAGGCGCTCTACAAGCACGCTCGCTGGGCAGCCCTGAAGCCGGATGCCCCCAATGGCGAGGTGATCCGCCTGCCGCTGCCCCTGGCGCCGACCATCTGCCTGGGCCTGCCACGCGGAGTGCGGACGCTGGTGAAGGCCGAGCCCTTCCTGCACGGGGGGCTTTCGCTCCAGGAGTGCGTGGTGCCACACCTGGTGTCACGACGCGCCGCTCCGCGGAACAGGGTCGGGCTGGATTTCCAGGTGAGCGTGCCCCACCTGGCCGGCGGGACGGTGCCCGTGATCCTTCGGCCGCGACAGGATACGCCGCAGCCCGCGCTGTTTGGCGTCCAGCCGCTGCATGCCCGGCTGTGGGTGGAGACGGTAGCCGCAGGTGACCAGCCGGCCA
>JADZDV010000640.1 GCA_020850915.1 Chloroflexota bacterium
AAAGCCTAACGCTCAACAACCAACCGATGCTCAGTAGCCGCAAACCGCCAAGTGAACGACTCCTCAGACCGCGCCACGATGCGGCCTTGGGTCTTGTGCGTGCGCTGATATTCGGCGTTGAAGTTCGGGCCGATGTTCGTCACGCGGCTGCCGTTCATGTTTCTTGGGAGGTGCGCGAACGTCCCGCGCCAGTCTACGCCCTCGACACGGGCAAGATACACCGTCATCGTGCGGGTCTCGTTGCCGTCTGTCCACGTATGCCGGTCTTGAATCGAGTCGCCTTGCGAGAGCCGGAAACATTCAACCAGGACTTTGCCATCGGCGGCGACAACTTCTTGCACAATGGCGTTCCAGTCGCCATCACCGTTGCGGGTGAAATCGACCATGATGCCAGTGATTCGAAAGCCGATTTCGTCAGCGGGCGCGGGGCGCGTAGCCACGCAGCTCGAAAGTAACAACAGGGGAATAAACCAGCGCATAGCTTCCCTTTGGCCCCCTGTATAGGGTGGCAATGAACCCTGAGATCATCACTACGAAGTCGGGGCGCACCGTTACAATCTGGACGGGCGATTGCCTCGCCAGCCTGCGCCAGATGCCCGACGCCGGCGTGCAGACGTGCGTAACGAGCCCGCCGTACTTTGGGCTCCGAGACTATGGCGTTGACGGGCAGATCGGACTTGAGCCGACACCAGGCGCTTACGTTGCGAAGATGGTTGAGGTGTTCGCTGAGGTTCGGCGCGCGCTGCGGGATGATGGGACGTTGTGGTTGAACTTGGGTGACAGCTCCGCTGGCAGCGGCAAGGGCGGCAACCCAGAGGATTCGCCGCATGATAAGCAGCGCACGAATCGGGGGACGCTGGTGGCCCGCCCTGGCGACAGGATGCAGTGCTACGGCCTCAAGCCCAAAGACCTAATCGGCATCCCCTGGCGCGTAGCCTTCGCGCTCCAAGCCGACGGCTGGTACCTGCGCTCCGACATCATCTGGCACAAGCCGAATCCCATGCCCGAGAGCGTGACCGACCGGCCTACGAGGGCGCATGAGTACCTGTTTCTGTTGGCTAAATCGGAGCGGTACTACTACGACCACGACGCGATCAAAGAGGATGCCGTATACAGTGGGATCACCGGCATGGACGACACCGGATTCAAAAATGCGGCCGAGTTTGACGGCAAGCATGGAGAGGCCGCAAAGGCTGGAGAGCAGCGGCGCGACAAGCAGCGCGGGCACAGCCGCCGCCATGCCGGATTCAACGATCGGTGGGACGCGATGACCAAGGCTGAACAGTGTTCAGGTAAGCGCAACAAGCGCGACGTGTGGACAGTCGCGCCAGCCAACTACCCCGACGCCCACTTCGCCACATTCCCGCCCAAGCTGATCGAGCCGTGCATCAAGGCCGGTTGCCCCGCTGGCGGCGTAGTCCTTGACCCGTTCGGCGGAAGCTTCACAACAGCCGAGGTCGCGCTGGAACTTGGCTGCGATGCTGTCTTGTGCGAGTTGAATCCAAAGTATGTTGAGATGGGTAAGCGGCGCATCCAGGCCGAGGCCGCACAAGGGAAGCTGTTCACATAAAAGTAGAACCCCCCGCCGCGAAATAGCAGCGAGGGGCAGGCCCGGCGGGGGAGGGGTTGCCGGGGCCTTCTGGGTTTAGGGTAGCATGGCCCGTTACAAAAGGCTGGGATTTTGTAACAAC
>JADZDV010000574.1 GCA_020850915.1 Chloroflexota bacterium
CTGGTAGACCAGGTGCTGAGCGAGGCCGAAGCTGCCGGCGCGACGATGCTCAAGACCGGCGAGCAGACGTTCTGGGGCGGCTATGTCGGCTACTTCCAGGATCCGGAGGGCTTCGTCTGGGAGGTGGCCTGGAACCCCGGCTTCCCGCTCGCGACCGACGGCAGCGTGATCCTGCCGTAAACCATCCCTACTGCTGGACAACACCCCCCTGTTGCATACTTTTCGGGTGATCAACGCTCGTCCCGAATTGATTGTAGGCCTGGGCAATCCCGGCCCTGAATATGCACGCAGCCGTCACAACGTCGGCTTCATGGTGCT
Organism: Chloroflexota bacterium; assembly: GCA_020850915.1. Next base: position 319 of record JADZDV010000574.1, read on the forward strand.
GGATTGCCTGGCGGCAAGGCACGGCCTGCGATTCAACCAGAAGAGGGCCCATGCGAAGATCGCGCGGGGGAGGATCGGCGCGAGCGAGGTGACGCTCGCCGAGCCGCGGACGTATATGAACCTGAGCGGAAACTCGGTCCAGGGACTGGCCACGATCGTCGGCGTGAGACCGCGCAACCTGCTTGTCGTCTACGACGACCTCGACCTGCCCCTCGGAACCATTCGCATCCGACCGAGCGGCGGCCCTGGCACCCACAACGGCATGCGCTCCATCGTCGAGTGCCTCGGCAGCACCGAGTTCCCGCGTCTCCGCTTTGGCATCGGCTCGGATGCGGCCCGCGCCCACCCGGACTTCGTGCTCGCCCGATTTCAGCCAGACGAGCTGCCACTGTTTGACACCACCCTCATGCGAGCGGTCGAAGCGATCGAGCTGGCGCTCGAGCGGGGTCTGGAAGCTGCGATGAACCAGTACAACGGTTGAGCCGGGACGGCGGATGATCCCCTCCGAGCTGCTCCCACGCGTCCAACGCCATCCGGCCGTCGCCGGCGTCGTCCGCGCGCTGGCCAGCCCGACCTTCGCCTTAGCGGACGGCGCCGACGGTGCGATCGCGCCGCGGCTCTCCGTCCCGGACGTGGCGAAGGCCTACGTCCTGGCCGGGCTCCACGACGCCCTGGCGCGCCCGACTATCGTTCTGGTGGCGCGGCCCAACCAGGCGCGCGATCTCCAGGCGGAGCTGTGCGCCTGGCTGCCTGACCCGTCGCGCGTCCTGCTGTTCCCGGAGCTGGACACCTTGCCGTACGAGCCGCTCGCCGCCGACCAGCTCGCGACGGGCGACCGGCTGGAGGTGCTCGCACGCCTGCAACTGGCCGGCGACTCGCCCCCGCTGGTCGTCGCTTCGGTGCGCGCCGTGGTGGACCGCCTGGCGCCGCCCGAGCGGTTCCGCGAGGCCGCGGTCACCCTCCAGGCCGGCGCACGGATCAAGCTGGACGAGCTGCTCCAGCGCCTGATCGACCTCGGCTACGAGCCGACGCCGGTCGTGGACGCCCCGGGCCAGATCGCCCATCGCGGCGGCATCGTGGACGTCTACCCGGTCGCGGGCCAGGCCTGTCGCGTGGAGCTGTTCGGGGACGAGATCGACACGATCCGTACCTACGACCCCCTCACCCAGCGCTCGACCGGCTCCATCACGTCAGCGCTGATCACTCCCTGCCAGGACCGCGACACGGCGGCCGACGCCACCCTGCTTGACTACCTCCCGAAAGAGGGCGTGATCCTGCTGGACGAGCCGACCAGCCTGGCCGCCGTCGCCCAGGAGCTGGACCGCCAGATCGTCGAGCTACGGCTCGACCTCATCGAGCGCGAGCAGCTAGACCCCGACACGCCGCGTCCGTACCTCGAATGGCTGGAGCTGCTCCCCCACCTGCGCATGCGACCGCGCGTGGCGCTGGTCCACGATCCCGAGCGCCTCTCCATCCCGTTCGCCCAGGCGCCGGCCTTCGGCGGTCGCATGCGCAACCTGACCGGCGAGCTGCGCCGCCAGCTCTCGGAGAAGCGCCAGGTCTTGCTCGTCACCCAGCAGGACCAGCGGGTCCACGAGCTGCTCTTCGGGACGCTGGACGAGGACGGCGTGGCGCCGGACGGCGGCCGCCACCTCGGGCCAACCGATCGGCTAGCGATCGTCCGCGGCAGCCTGCGCGGCGGCTGGCAGTCCGACGCGCTGGCTGCCTGCGTCCTCACAGACGAGGAGCTGTTCGGTTTCACCAAGATCCGGCGAGCCGGCAAGCCGCACCGTACGGCCGGGCGCCAGTCCTACCTCTCGGAGCTGGTCCCCGGGGAGCTGGTGGTCCACGTCGATCACGGCATCGCCCGCTACCGCGGCATGACCCGCCTCGCCGGCCAGGCCCAGGGCATGCGGGTCGAGCCCGCTGAGGCAGCCCTGGCCGAGCGCGAGTACCTCCTGCTCGAGTACGCCGAACGCGATCGGCTCTACGTGCCAGCCGACCAGGCTGACCGCGTCGCCCGCTATATCGGCGCGGGCGACGCTCCGCCCGCGCTCACCCGCCTGGGCGGCGGTGAATGGTCCCGCGCTAAGGCCCGCGCCCGGCGAGCCGTCCGCGAGATCGCCAACGAGCTGCTCGAGTTGTACGCCGCGCGCGAGATCATCGCCGGGCACGCCTTCCCGCCAGACACCCCCTGGCAGGCCGAGCTGGAGGGCTCGTTCCCGTTCGTGGAGACCGCGGATCAGCTTAGCGCCCTGGCTGAGGTCAAGTTCGACATGGAGAGCCCGCGCCCGATGGACCGCCTGCTCGTCGGCGACGTGGGGTACGGCAAGACGGAGATCGCGTTGCGCGCGGCGTTCAAGGCGGTGATGGACGGTCGTCAGGTCGCCATCCTGGTCCCCACCACGGTACTGGCGCAGCAGCACTGGAACACCTTCCGTGAGCGCCTGGCCGTCTTCCCGATGCGGGTCGAGATGCTCTCGCGCTTTCGCTCCGACCGGGAGCAGCAGGAGGTCATCAAGGCGCTGGCTGATGGAAGCGTCGACATCTGCATCGGGACGCACCGCCTCATTCAGCGCGACGTCCGCTTCAAAGACCTCGGCCTGCTGGTGGTGGACGAGGAGCAGCGCTTCGGTGTGGCGAACAAGGAGCGCCTGAAGCAGCTTCGGAAAGAGGTGGACGTCCTGACGCTGACCGCCACGCCCATCCCGCGAACGCTCCACATGGCGCTGGTCGGCGTGCGCGACATGAGCACCATCGACACGCCGCCCGACGAGCGGATCCCGATCCGAACGTTCGTCAGCGAGTACGACGCTGGCCTGGTTCGCGAGGCGATCCTCCGCGAGCTGGACCGCGGCGGCCAGGTGTTCTTCGTTCACAACCGCGTCCAGAGCATCGAGATCATGGCACGCCAGCTCAGCGAGCTCGTGCCCGAGGCGCGCTTCGCCATCGGCCATGGCCAGATGCCGGAGGAGCAGCTCGAACGCACCATGCTGGCGTTCGCGGCTGGCGAGTCAGACGTCCTGGTCTGTACGACGATCATCGAGTCGGGCCTGGACATTCCCTCTGCCAACACCCTGATCGTCAACAACGCCCATCGCTTCGGCCTCTCCCAGCTCTACCAGCTTCGGGGCCGGGTTGGCCGCGGGGCGGTGCGTGCCTACGCCTACTTCTTCTACCTCCGCGACACGGCGCTCACAGAGATCGCCGAAAAGCGCCTGCGGACGATCTTCGAAGCGACGGAGCTGGGCGCGGGCTTCAAGATCGCCCTCAAGGACCTCGAGATCCGCGGCGCGGGCAACCTGCTGGGCTCCGAGCAGCACGGCCAGATTAGCGCCGTCGGTTTCGACCTCTACACCCGGATGCTTGCCGAGGCGGTCGGGCAGGCCCGCGCGGCCAGGCTGCTCTCGTCCGACAGCCCGGAGGCCCAGACGGCCGTCTCCCGAACGCTCGCCGCGCTGACCCAGCCAAGCGGGCCATCGGTGAGCCTGCCCCTCGACGCCTACATCCCGGCGAGCTACATCTCAGACGAGCCGACGCGCCTGACGATCTACCAGCGGTTGGCGGCCGTCAACGACGGCCAGCGCCTCGGAAGCCTGGTGGACGAGCTGATCGACCGCTTCGGACCGTCGCCGGAGCCGCTTCAGAACTTGCTCTACGTCTGCAGCCTGCGCCTGGCCGGCGCCCGCTCTGGCATCGACGCCATCCAGTCGGTGGACGGCGAGATCGTCGTCAAGTTCGACCGCGAGCGGCATCTCGCCCTGGCCCGTCGCCAGCGCCGGGTCGGCGCACGACTGCGGGCGGGATCCAACCAGGTCCGCTTGCAGCGCGGCAGTGGGCAGGACTGGCTCCCCCAGTTGCGAGAGCTGGTGGACGCGCTGCCGTCCGCCTGACGGCACGCGAGCTGCAGAGCGCTGTTGCCTCCACGAGTTCTCACTCCAGCGCTACTTCGCCCACGGCATCCTGACCGGGTCGGTCAAGGGGTAGGTCGGAGCGGACCGCGCGGACGTTATCGCAACCGGTAGGGGTCGTCGACGTGACGACCAGCGTCTGCGCGTTCGGAATGGCGCCGCGCCACCCAGCCGAGC
>JADZDV010000575.1 GCA_020850915.1 Chloroflexota bacterium
AGGAGCTGGCGCCGCACCGCATCAACGTCAACGCGGTCTGCCCGGGTCTCGTCGAGACTGAGCGCGTGAAGGGGTGGGGCGCGATCGAGGCGCGCGCCTGGGGGGTCAGCCACGAAGAGGCTCAGCGGCGCTGGATCACGATGATCCCCTGGGGCCGCGCCGGCCGCCCCGAGGACGCGGCGAAGGTGGTCGTCTTCCTGGCCTCGGACGCCGCCGGGTACATGACCGGCCCGACCCTCAACGTGGATGGCGGGCGATTCCTCAATTGATCGTCGGCATCGTCGATTCACCCTTCGAGCTGCTCTTCACTTCCCTTCGCGTCGGCTCGCTGGAGCTGAGGAGCCGCGACTTCATCTTCGCCCAGCTCACCCGCCTGGACCAGCTCGCCACGTCGGATGGTCGGCCGGCGGTCGCTCCGTCTCAACTGCGCAACGCCCTCCACCACTCCCTCAAGGGCCAGGTCCGCGAGCAACACGTCGTGGGCGACTGCACCGCGTCACACCGCGCCGAGTGAAGAAAGCCGTTCACGAGGGCTACGGCGTCAGACGAGGGATCTCACAGCGGGCCCATGAAGGCCGGGACGTCCGCGCCAGCGGCTCAACCGCCCTGGTCTTCACCGACCGGGACCTCGCCGCGCACCAGGACGTCGATCAGCCAGTCGCCGATGTACTCGTTGGCCAGAGTGAGGTTGTCCATCTGGCAGTGCGCGGCGCCGGTCTCCTCGGACCGGAACATGCGATAGGTCTTGGGGCAGCGCAGCTCGCTGAACATCCGCCGACCGAGCAACAGCCGGAACTGGCCGTCCTCCTCGCCCATCACGACCAGGGTCGGACACTCAATCTGCCCCAGAACGCCTTTCAGGGTGAACGCCTTCATCCGCTCACGGGTGGCGGGCATGCCCTGCCTGCCGAGGATCCATTGCCACTGGAACGCGAGCGGATGATCGTCCGGTCGCTGGCTCCAGAACTCGTGCAGGTCGTAGTGCGCGCCCCAGACGACGCACGCCGCGAAGCGATGCTCGAACGCCGCGGCTCGCGGAGCGAGGTAGCCGCCGAAGCTCAGCGCCATGATGGCGATCCGGGCAGGGTCCACCTCAGGCCGCCGCCTCAGGTAATCGAACGCCGCCGTGGCCGGCACCTCCCAGTCCGGCCGACTCACGAGCCCCTGATGTCGCAGCGCTGCGCCCTGGCCGGGGCCGTCGACGATCAGCATCGAAAGGCCGCGCTCCGCCAGGCCGACCGACGCGAAGTACAGCTCCTCGGCCGTACTGTCAGCTCCGCCAAAGAAGACCGCCGCCGGCCCCGGCCCGACGCCGAGGCTCCATCCAGGGATGAAGTAACCAGGAAGGGTCGCCTCCTCGTACGGGACGTGGACCCGCTCCAGGGGCGGTCTGAAGTAGCTGCCCGCACGCTGGAAGCAAGCGACAGCCCGATCGTACGTCGCCAGCTTGCGCGGATCGTCCGGTCGGACGAAGAACTCGCCGGTGCGGAAGTAGTTGGCGGCCCGAAGGTAGCGGTCGCGCGCGGTCTCGAAGTGGCGGGCTCGCTCCGCTTCCTCAGCCATCCGCTCGAGCCGTTCGCCGAGCAAGGTCCACTCCGCGAGCCAGCTCTCGTTGTCGCCGTAGGTGATCCGGCGCGCCGCCTCGTGCGCCTCGCTGAACGGTCCCCCGCCGACGTGCGCCTGGGAGATCAGACGCATCATCTGGTACGACCAGCCCCGATGCCCCGTCTGTCTGACCCATTCCAGGTCTTCGTCCTGTGGGAAGTATTTGAACATCGCGCTCGAAAGACTCAGCGGATGGCCCGCTCCAGAAAACTGTAATCGGTGTACTTCGTCGGGTCATTCTGCGCTGGCGTGATGATGCCCGCCTCGGCCAACGGGTCCATGGCCGTCTTGAGGCTCGCGTCGGTCATCCGCAGTTTGGGATAGAAGACGGGCGTGCTGATCGGGATCATGCTGTTGTACGTCGCCAGCGCATCTTCCGGGGATGTCCTCAGGCGAGTGGCCAGGATCTTGATCGCCTCTTCCTTGTTCGCCGGGCTCAGCAACCAGTCCATCCCGCCCACCAGCGCCCGCAGCACTCGCACGGTCACCTCAGGGTTCTTGTCCATCCACTCCTTGTTCCCGGCCAGGGCCAGAAAGGCAGAATCTGGCATGACCTCGAGCGAATTGCCCAGCAGGTTGAAGCCGTCCTTCACCAGCGGCCCATCCAGCGGTGGTGTGGTAACGATGCCGTCAACTGAACCCGCCTTCAGCGCGACGCTGCGCTCGGGAGTACCGCCGGCGATGATGATCTGGTAGTCGTCAGGCTTGAGCCCATGCGCATTGAGCATGGCCCGCAGCACCGGGGTCTCGCCGCCCTGGATGGCCGACACGCCAAGGGTCTTGCCGCGAAGCTGCTCGTAAGACTTGATGTCGCGCTTGACGACCAGCACGTACGCGGCGCGGTTGAAGCCGCCGATGATCCGCAGATTCGCGCCCTTCGCGATACCGGTCACCACCGCGTCCGCGGTCGCCGTAACCATGCTGATCGAGCCGCCCTGGACCGCCTGGACGCCGCCAACGCTGGATCGCGTGATGATCAGGTCCAGGTTGATGTTCTCCTTGCTGAAAAAGCCCTTGTCCTGAGCCACGAGGAACGGCCAGTGGTTCGTGTTCTCTGACGCGATGCCAAACTGGACGGTGGTCATCGGACCGCTCGCCGCGGCCGCCGGGGCCGCCGCCGGCGATGCCGCGGGCGATGCAGTCGGGGGGGCCGGAGCAGCCGCCGGACTTGCCGCGGGGGCCGCGGCCGGGCTCGCAGCCGGGGCCGTGGGGGCCGCTGGCGCCGCGGGCTTCGCGGGCTCTGCCGACTTGGCTTGCTCCGCCGGCTTCGAAGTCGCCGCCGGCGCCGGCTGCCCACCACTGCAGCCTGCCCCAGCCACCAGCAGCGCCAGCACCGCCGCCAGCCAACCAAGGTGCCATCGAATGCTCATCACTATCCTCCATCTGCAGCAACATACAGCTCGTGACTTGGGAACGGCCTCTCGCTTATGCCCGCCCGCGAGAGAACCCCATGACCGTCAATACACCTATCAGGAGCGCCACGGGGAGCATAGTTCGGCTTACCAGTCGCGTCAAGCGATTCACGGTCGCTGGGTGCGCCCGAACAATGTTGCAGGAGGCGCCGTCCACCGGTAGGGGCGGTCCCCCGTGGCCGCCCTCGTTCAATCCTCGACACATGTGGCCACGAGGCCGGGGGGCGATCCGCGATCGCCAGGGCAGGCACGGGGACCTGCCCCTACCCGTC
>JADZDV010000576.1 GCA_020850915.1 Chloroflexota bacterium
AAAGTCCGAGTACGCGGTGTTGGCCGCCAGCACGAGAATGAGCATCGTGGCCACCTGGATCGCCAGGTACATCGGCCCGTCGCCAAACACCAGGCGAGCGATCTGGGACACTACTGTCTCGCCCTCGGAAATCGGCACCACGCCAAGCTGATGCGCGAGATAGGTGATCCCGGCGAACATGACTCCCAGAATGACAACCATCGCGGTCAGCGTCTTCTGAGCGTTCACCCACTCTGGCGGCTGGAATGCCGGCACGCCGTCCGAGATCGCCTCGACGCCGGTGAGCGCGGCGCCGCCCGAGGCGAAGGCGCGGAGGGCGAGGAACAGCGTGAGCGCCTCGCCGGCTGGGACTGCCTCCCTGGGAGGTAGCGGCTCGCCAACGCCGAAGCGAGCCAGGCCGAGGGCAAGCAGGGCCGCCATACACACCAGGAACGCGTAGGTGGGCAGCATGAAGATCGTGCCGCTCTCGCGAATACCGCGCAGGTTGATCAGCGTAATGAGCGCGATCAGGCCAACCCCAAGCTGTACCCGCCAGACCTCCAGCGCCGGATAGGCGGAGGTGATCGCCAGCACGCCCGCCGCGACCGACACGGCAACGGTCAGAACGTACGAGACGAGCAATGACGCGCCCGCCGTGAGGCCGGGCAGCGTTCCGAGGTTGTCCTTCGCCACGATGTAGCTGCCGCCACCCTTCGGATAGGCCTTGATCGTCTGCCGATAGGAGAAGCCGACGACCAGCAGCAGCGCGACGATCACGCCACCGATCGGGAGCGAGACCCAGAGAGCAGCAGAGCCCGCGAGGAGGAGGATCTTGAGGATCTCCTCGGTCGCATACGCCACGGAGGACAGCGCGTCCGACGAGAGCACCGCTAACGCCTTCACCTTGGTAAGGCGCTCGTGCCCAGCCGCGGCAGTGGAGAGCGGTTGGCCGATCAGCAGGCGCTTAAGGCGGTACCACAGCAGCGGCCAGCCGCGCCGGGGCCTGGTGGCCGTGTCGCGCACCTCGTAGCGGCCGGGCGCCAGCGGTCGGAATCCCCGGTGGCGCGGCAAGCGCACGTGGACGTCGCCTGGTTTGGCGCCACGACGCGCATCCTTACGATCCCGCGGCGAGCCGTCCGTCCTCCCTGGCGGGTTCGGTCGCGATTCCGCTCCGGGCCCGAGTTCTGCCATCCGGCCTCACCTTCCGCGGGAGCGCTCGCTCCCGCGCGCGCGTGCCGGAGGACGGCCCCCTCCAGGATCAAGGCGAGCGGCAATTCCTGGCCGCACCCGCCGAGGAAGGCGAGCCAGCGCTGGCCAACAGTGCCCAGGCCGTGAACGCGACAGGAACCCCATCGTTCCGCCAAATTTACCAACTGGGGCGAGCGGTGGATACCTTGCCATCTCGGCGGCAATCACGGCAAGCGGTACCCGAGGCACGGCTCCATGTCTCTCCGGGCAGTCCGCTACCTCGGGATGACCGGCACGATCAGGCGGGACTTTCCGCGACCCTGCAGCACCCTGTTCGTGGCCGCGATCGGCAGGGTCCGTCGATACCAGAAGCTGTTCTTGACCAGGTTGTCGCTGTTTGACAGCTCGAATCGAAAACGGTGTCCCGGCTGGAAGACATGGCAGATCGGGATGATCTCGATCGCCAGCTCGGTCGGCTCGCTCGGAGTGAGCGGCAGGAGACGCTGATGCGGGTGCCACGGCTGGTTGGGGAGCGCCTTCGACGGATCTACCTCTCGATGCGAGCTGCGCAGCCAGCCTCGGGTCAGCTCTCTGACGCTGCCGTCAGGCGCCTCTTCGAGGATGGCTCCGATCCAGTCGGTGTCCTCGGCGCTCGAGGCCATCGTCAGCAGGAGCTGGATCGGACCAGTGATCTCCGTCGGCCCGGTGAACGGCTCACCGCGATACACCAGGCGCGGCTCGCCCCACAGCCACCGCTCGCTGGAGGGGTCATAGCGTAGCTCCTGCTCGCCGTCCGCCGGCGGTGTGTCAGTCAGCGCACCGCTACCTTGCGAGCCGCCCAGGTAGATCTCGACCCACGTCGTGCGCCTGAGGGGCCACTCCTGCTCCTCGCGCCAGACCTCCTCCCCCTCGATCCAGAGCTTGATCGGCGCCCCCTCCAGGACGCCGGAGTCCATTCCCTTCAGCCAGTGGTCGTACCAGCGCAGCGCCTCGAGGTGGTAGCACGCGAACTGCCGTACCGGCACCGGTGTAGGCCCGATCAGCATGCGCTTGTTCGGGATGTTGGGCGTCTTCTGCCAGGCGTCAAATGAGCCGCGCAGGTGCAGGTTGTAGAACGACCAGTGGCAGCCGAAATAGGCGGGGACCTGGATCTTGTCGAGGTTCGGCCAGGCCGAGCGCTCCCAGTAGTACTCCCCGTCCAAGGGGTGCTGCATCCCGAGGATCGTCTCGAACTGCCGGCTCATCGCCTCGGTGTTCGGATTGCGCCCGCCCCAGAAATTCAGGAAGTTCACGTCGGAGAACCAGATCCGCTGGAAGCCGTCGTGCGGGATGCCGCCGTTGAAGTAGGCGTCGCGATAGATGTCGGTCAATGCGTCGTAGGGGAAGATCGCCTTGAGACTGGGCGGCTGCTGCTCGGCTGCCAGGTTCTGGGTCATTGCGAAATAGGAGCAGCCCATCATTCCAACGCTGCCGTTGCACCACGGCTGCTGGGCCACCCACTCGATGATGTCCGCCAGATCCCGCTGCTCGTTCGGTCCCCACATCTCCCAGTCGCCCTCGGAGCCGTTGGAGCCCCGCACGTCGATAATGACGTGGGCGTAGCCGCGCGGCACCCAGAACTCCGAGATGCCGGCCTCGTTCTGGCCGATCGGGGCCGACTCGCGCTGGAGCTGGCGGGTGTACGGGGAGAAGCTGCACAGGGCCGGGAAGCGCTCGCCCGGAGCGTAGGGGCGGTAGACGTCCAGCAGCAGCTTCGTCCCGTCCCGGACGGCCACCGCCTGGTTCCAGTCGTTCTGGACGGTGTAGCGGGGGAGCGACTGCTCCGGCGTGCGAGGGACGTTGTTGTACGGGTACTGCGGCCACACTGACGGGTATGGCGTCCGGATGCTATAGGGGTTTGGCCTCGAGGGTCGCACGATAGCCTCCAGGTCGCTTCGGGCGGGAGCTTGGCGCGAACTATACTACGCTCTTCGCTGGGCGTCCGGCCCTGCGCGCCAGAGGGAAATGGTGGCATCGCAGACTCGCGCACGGCTACGCTGCCATTCGAACACAAGCCGGCCGGGACTTGGCAGCCGGGATGAGAAGGGAGGGCTCGCGAACCGGGGGGACCGATCGTTTGAGTGCCATACGTCTGAGACCGGGATGACTTACCTGCCAT
>JADZDV010000577.1 GCA_020850915.1 Chloroflexota bacterium
CGCTTCAGCAAGGTATTTCTCTTGTTCTCTGATACGTCCGTCGGTCCTTCAGAGGCACCCAGGCCAATGAGCCCGAGAATCCAGTCGTCGTCGACTCGAGATCCCCTGGATCTTTTGGCTCTGGGCTTCGGGCGTAGGCCAACAGGGGACACCACGGCTAACTGCTCATCACCACGCTTTAGAAGACGCGGCTGGCGGCTCTGCTGGATCTCTTCGACCAGACGGAGCAGGTCTGCCGCGCCCTTGATGGCACTGATGTCGGTTGCCGGAAGCTCTCTGGCCATGATGGGAACCTCTCGCCCCCTATTATCTCACGGGGCGGCGTTCGTTCTGATAGTCGTTCGGTCAGGCGCCGGACGAGAAATCCGTCGCATTGCTCGTAGCCGAAAAGGGGCGGACACGCGCTTGCACTGCCTGGCCTGAGCACAGCGAACGGTAGCGCAGCGAACGTGTCCGCCCCGAAAAGCCATAGTACAGAATCCGCGAACGGCGCCAGCCCTACGGCGCGTAGACCCACATGTCCACCATCACGCTGCAGCCGGGGGCCGGCATGCCGGGAACGCGCACGGCGGAGAAGGGGATCGGCTGGCCGGGGAGGAACTCCTGCCAGACGCGGTAGGTCGGGTAGAAGTCCTGGAGGTCCGTGTGGAACTGGATCACCCGCACGAGGTTGTCCAGCGACGTGCCGGCCGCCTGGCAGATCGACTGGGCGGCGGTGAGGATCTGCCGCATCTGGGCCTGAGCGGAAGCGCCCAGGTAGGGGAAGCCGCTGGCCTGCGCGCCGGCGGAGACGCCGCGCTCGTCCACCGCGATCAGGGCTGACAGCATGAGCAGGTCCCCGGCCCGGACGGCGTGGGCCCCGTACGCCATGGTGGGCGGAAGGTCGGCCTGGACCACCTGCTTCTTGGTGGCGCCGCCGTTGGCCAGCGCCATCAGGTTGATCTCGATGATGCCGTCCACCAGGCCAAAGCTGGTGGTTGGCACCACACTGAGGGCGTGGCCGCGCTGACCAAAATGGCTGTTCCAGACGTCCACGAAGTGAGGGGCGTCCTCCACGTTCTGGAGGTAGGTCTGGATCTTGACGATGTTCTCCGGCGATGAGCCGGCCGCCGCCAGGCTGGGGAGCAGCTTGTCGGTGATCAGGTACTCGGTCTGGCGGCGGATCTCGTAGCCGCCCCAGCGGGAGTGTGGCGCCACGTGGGCCTTCGGATCGAGGCCGTTCTCGCTGCGAGCCATCTGGCCGGCGACGAAGATGTAGTCGCCGGACTTCACCACCGGGACGAAGCCGGACCACGCGGGCGCGGTGACGCGGTCTGGGTGGATCGGCCGCGGGTCTCGTCCGTCGCCGGGCACGACGGCCAGCAAGGAGGAGTTGATCTCGGCGCCGCGGGTGAGGCACTCGCTCATCAGAACGGAGGTGCTGGGGGCGATGTAGCCACCCATGAACGCCTTGCGCGACAGGTGGTACGGATCGACGGCTTTCCAGGTCGGGTAGTACTGGTCGAGCCGCACAGCGTGGAGGAGGTCTGTCCCGGCCTGCTCCAGCAGCGTCTTGAAGCGCTGCATGATGAAGTCGCCCTCGCGGCGGTGCTTCGGCAGGCCGTAGAGGGGGAAGTCGGGCAAGCCCGCCACGCCCGGAGCCAGGCCGTGCTCGAAATCGGTCGCCTCGTGGCCGGTCAGGAAGACCCAGTGGCCGGCCTTCATGCCCTGCGCGTAGTAGACGTCCGTATTCGCGAAACGGACCGGGGCGATCGGCTCAACTCGACTCACAACGTACCTCCCTCAATGACCAACGTAGTCGGTGTAACGGGCAAAGAACAGACGGAACACCAGGTTCAGCCCGCGGTCTGCCAGGAGTCCCAGGATTGCGAGGGTTGCCAGGGCCACGAAGATGCGGTCGGTCTGCATGAGCGCGGCCGACTGCTGGAGCAGGTAGCCAACGCCGGAGCGGGCGGCGAGCATCTCGGCCGGTATGACGCTGATGAAGGCGGAGGTCAGGCCAAGGCGCAGCCCCACGCGGATGTACGGGATCGCCGACGGCAGGACCACCATGTAGAAGACCTGGAAGCCGCTGGCGCCCAGGCAGCGGGCCGCCCGCTGGCGCAGCAGCGGGGTGGAGATCGAACCGGCGACCGTGTTGAAGAGGATCAGGAAGAACGCGCCCCAGAAGGTCAGGAAGTACTTCGAGCTCTCGCCAATCCCGAACCAGATGATCGCAATGGTGATCATGGCCGTGGGCGAGAGCGCACGAAGCAGTTGGGCCACCGGATCGGTCAGCTCGTTGAGCAGCGGCAGGCGCCCCATCAGCAGGCCCAGGGCGATGGCGCTGACCGTCGCGATGGTGAAGCCGACCACGACCCGCGCAATGCTGGAGCCGATGTGCCAGGGCATCTCGCCGGAGGCGAACATCGGGCCGACAGCCCGCAGGACGGCGAGCGGCCCGGGCATGAGGCGCGGATTGACGAGGAACGTCGAGGCGAATTGCCAGAGGGCGGCGAAGATCAACAGGGAGAGGGCCGCCATGATGACGGGCCGCCAGCGGCCACCGAGCAGCTCGGACAGGCCGGACCGCCAGGCGCCGGCCGGCGCCGGCCCGTCGGCGACGGGGCTGACCAGGGCCGCTCCGGTCTCTCGAGCGACGGTCTCTTTAGCCACGACCCACCAATCCAACCGTCGCCTGCACCTCCTGCAGGCAGTCTTCGATGCGACCGTACACCTCGGAGAAGGCCGGCTGGCGTGGGTCCCGCTCGCGCGGGAGATCGACGTCGATCTCCCGCATGATGCGCGACGCCGGACCCACATTCATGACAGCCACCTGGTCGGCAAGCAGGACGGCCTCGGCGATGTCGTGGGTGACGAAGACGATCGTCTTGCCGGTTTCATGCCAGATGCGCAGCAGCTCGCGGTGGAGGTGCTGGCGCGTGATGGCGTCCAGCGAGGCGAACGGCTCGTCCAGCAGGAGGATCCGCGGCTCGATCGCCAGCGCCCGCGCGATCTGCACGCGCTGGCGCATCCCGCCGGACAGCTCGTGCGGGAACTTGGTCTGGTGCTCCGTCAATCCGACCATCTCGATGTAGTGGGGGATCAGCTCCTGGTAGCGCGAAGCGCGCTTCCGCTGGATCTTCAAGCCCTGGGCGACGTTCTCTCGCACGCTGAGCCAGGGGAACAGGGCCAGGTTGGCATCCTGGAAGATCATCACGCGATCGCCGCCCGTGCCACGAATCTCCGCGCCGTCCAGCGTCACCTGGCCGGCCGTCGGCCGCTCGAAGCCAGCCAGGATATTCAGGAGCGTCGTCTTGCCGCAGCCGCTGGGGCCGAGCAGACAGACGAACGCGCCTTCCGGCACGGTCAGGTGGACGTTGTGCAGGGCCACGAAGTGCTTGCGCGTGCCCGGTCGCCCGAACGCCTTGCTGACCGCCTCGACCTGGAGGACCATCCTCTTCCCCGCCGCTACGCGGACTCGACCGGCGGCTCCTCGACGCGCGCGGGATCAGCACCCCGCAGCGGGCCAGGGATCGTCCACTGCTTGAAGACGAGCTTCTTGTCCGGGGGGACGAAGCCGGCCTCTTTGGCCCAGCCAACCTGGTCGGTAAAGTCGTCGTAGAAGATCTTGTCCAGATACAGCGCCCAGCCCATCAGCTTGATCTGGGCGTCCGTGTCTTCCGGCTCCATGCCCCAGCGCTGCTTCGTCAGGGTGGCCATCTCGGCTCGGGTGGCCTGATCGCCGTACTGCGCGGTCATCTTCATCAGCGCGCGCAGGTAGCCGCTCGCCAGGGCCGTGTTTGATTGGATCCAGGACGGTCGTCCGCCGATGAGGGAGTAGCCACGGACGTACCCTTCGGCGGTCGTCAACTGGTGGACCTTGTTGCCGGAGGTGCGCAGAGACAGCGTCCCAAACGGCTCCCAGGTGAAGAAGGCGTCGATATCGCCGCGATCGATCGCCGGGGCCATCTTGTCGTTGTCCAGGTTGACGATCGTGACCTTGCTGGCGTCGATGTTGTTCTTCTTGAGGTAGCGCGAGATCATGTAGGAGCCGGTGGAGCCGACCCGCGTGGCGATCGTCTTGCCGACCAGGTCCTGGGGCGTCTTGATGTCCGCCTTGGTGATCGCGATGTAGCGCGCGGCGCTTCGCTCGTAGGAGGACAGCACGCCGTACTCGGTGGGGTTCTTGATCCAGAAGACCACCGCCGGCAGGTCGCCAGTATGGATCATGTGGCCAACGCCGGTCTGCCAGGTCTCGAGCGCAGTCGTGCCGGAGGCAAACTCCTGGACCGCGATCTCGAGCCCTTCGGCCGCCATGTAGCCGCGGTGCATCGCCTGGAGCATCGCCCCCGACGTGACGGCGATGGGGATCAGGACGTTCACCGTCGTGAGGCTCTTCGGCGCCGCTGGGGCAGCCTGACCAGGCGCGGAGCCGCCGCTCGGCGCGGCGGGCGAGGGGGCCGCCGCGGGCTGGCAGGCGGCAAGCCCCGCGGTGGCGACCAGGCCGGTCGACAGCAAAGCCAGGCTGACGAACCTCCTCCGTGAGACCGTGCGATCCATCATGCACTCCTCGAACCGGACCTTAGGCGGGTTGGGGCCGCCACTTCTGCGAGTCTACCGCTTGCACCATGCGAGGTGTCAACCGCGCTCATTCGTGTGGTGCCACCAGCGTCCACGGCTAGCGGTCATC
>JADZDV010000578.1 GCA_020850915.1 Chloroflexota bacterium
GCATGAGCGCCAGGCCTGCCTGCGCGGCCGCCGCTGGGCTCAAGGAGGCCGAGGCGCTGTGCGCGCCGGTGACGTGCGCCGAGACGTACCGCTTGAGCCGGCCGGCTTCCATGTGTCGACGCATCACGGCGGCGACGCCGCCGAAGAAAGCGAGGATGCCAAAGGCCAGCAGCGCCGCGATGACCTGTTGTTGCTCGTCCACGATCACACCGCCAGTCGGGCGCGCTCGCCGCCGAAGAGGCTTGGCGGAACGCGCACCCCATGCATCTCCAGCTTGCTGAGGAACTTCGGTCGCACCCCAACCGGCACCAGACGGCCGGTGATGCGGCGTCCTTCGATGCCTTGCTGCTGGAAGGCGAAGATGTCCTGGAGCACGATGACGTCGTTCTCCATGCCCTGCACCTCGGTGAGGTTGACCACGCGGCGGCTGCCGTCGAACATGCGCTCCTGGTGGATCAGCAGGTCCACCGCCGAGGTGATCTGCTCTCGGATGGCCCGGTGCGGCAGGTCCACGCCGGACATCAGCACCAGCGTCTCCATGCGGGCCAGCGTGTCGCGAGGACTATTGGAGTGGAGCGTCGTCATGGAGCCGTCGTGGCCAGTGTTCATCGCCTGGAGCATGTCGAGCGCCTCCGGACCGCGGACCTCGCCGACCACCAGGCGGTCGGGCCGCATGCGCAGGGCGTTGAGGACGAGCTGGCGGATCGGCACCTCGCCGGCGCCCTCGATGTTCGGCGGTCGCTTCTCCAGCGTCACAACGTGCCGCTGACGAAGCTGCAGCTCGGCGGCGTCCTCGATGGTGATGATCCGCTCGTCCGGGGGGATGTAGCCGGACAGAATGTTCAGCAGGGTCGTCTTACCGGAGCCGGTGCCGCCGGAGACGATGACGTTCAGCTTGCCTTTGACGCAGGCCCCCAGGAAGTCGGCCACCTCCTGGGTCAGTGTCCCAAACTCGATGAGGTTCTTGATCGTCAGCGGCTCGCGGGAGAACTTCCGGATGGTGACGACCGGTCCAACCAGGGAGAGCGGCGGGATGATCGCGTTCACGCGAGAGCCGTCCGGAAGACGGGCGTCCACCATCGGCGACGCCTCGTCGCAACGGCGGCCGAGCGGGGCGATGATGCGGTCGATGATGCGCCGAACGTGATCATCGTCCTCGAACTTGATGTCGGTCTCTTCGAGGCGCCCCTTGCGTTCGACCCAGACCTGCACGGGCCCGTTGATCATGATCTCGGTGACGGTGTCGTCGTGGAGCAGCGGCTCGATCGGTCCGAACGCTAGCAACTCGGCCAGCACGGCATCGAACAAACGCTGGCGCTCCAGGCGCGGCAGCGGCACGTTCTCTTCGGCCAGGATGTCGTTGAAGAGGTTCTCGATCATCAGCCGGACCTGCGGTCCGCGCATGTCCATACTGGGGTTGAGCTCCGCCACGAGCCGCTTCTGCACTCTGGCCTTGAGTCCGCGGATGTCCGCGCGGCTGGGGCCACCCCCTGGCGCCGGGAGCGGGAGCTCGGCGGCGCGGGCCGCCGGTCCCGGCAGCGTTGCCCTCTGCTGCTCGTCAACCGCGCCACGCAGCCCGCTCAGGCGTTCCGAGATGGAGTAGCGGTTCATCGACATGGCTCGTTCCTCTGCACTATCTCTCTAGCCGTCTCGCCCACCCGGCGGTTCGCGTGGTCAACTGGCGATCGCCGTGCTGCGCTTCCCGGGCAGGGCGAGTCGCGGCAGGAAGGAGCGGCTCTGCGCCGGCAGCGTCTCCCAGCCCTGGTCGAAGACGATCGCCCGCGCCAGGCGCTTGATGCCCTGCGCCACCTTGCTCCGTGGCTTGACCTGGACCAGCGGCTCGCCGTGGTTCAGCGCGTACATGACGGCCGGCCCATCGCTCGGCAGCCGCAGCGCCACCTTGGTGCGCAGGTTCTCCTCGATGTCGGAGATGCTCACCGCCCCCGGCCCCTTGGCGCGATTGACCACCAGTTTGATCTTCTCCTTTGGATAGCCGAACTCCTGCGCCAGGCGCAGAAAGCGCGCGGCATTCTTGAGGGCCGCCAGCTCCGGAGGGCAGATCAGGACGATCGTGTCCGCCAGGTCCAGGGCCACCAAGGTGGTCTGGTCCAGGAAGGGGGAGGTGTCCACAATGATGTAGTCGAACAGCGTCCGCATCGTACCCAGGATGCGCTGCAGCTCCTCGCCGGTGATCGCCTCCGCGCGCTCCAGCTGGTCCGGGGCCAGCAGCACTTCCAGACCGCTCGGGTGATGGACCATCGCTGCCTGGACAAGCTCGCCGTCCAGCGACTTGATGTGTGGGACCAGGTCGCCGATGCTGTTCTCGGAGATGATGTTCAGCAGCACGCCCTGGTCGGCGCCCAGAAGGTTGCCATCCACGAGTGCTACCCGCTTCCGCGTGGAGGAGCGCACGGCGACGGCGAGGTTGACACAGATCGTGCTTGCGCCGACTCCGCCCTTGGCGCCATGGACCGTGATGATCCGCCCAAGCCGCTGCCCGGAAGCCACCGCCGCTTGCTTGCGCCTCTTGTTCTCACGACCGAACACCTGTCGAACGGTCAGGACGAGATCCTGGTCGTCACCATCCCGCAGCACGTAGGCCCGAGCTCCCGCCAGAATGCACGCGCGGGCGAGGTCCTGTCGCTCCGCGCGGAGCGCGACGACGATTGGCAAGCCTGGCGCGGCCTCGTCAAGCTCCTCGATCAGCGCGACCGGGTCGCCCGCGACGTCGGCAACGACAGCGAGATCTGGCTGGAGCCGCTTGACCGCGCCTCCCGCCTCACCGAAGGGCGTGGTCGTCGCGGTGACGTCGAAGCCGTGCTGGCGCGCCAGCATGGCCGAAAGGGGCGCCTGCGGATCTGGGTCGTCGTCGAGAACGAGGATGCGAATCTTGGCAACCGACTCGACCTGCATCATGGCTCTGGTCCTCCTGCTCCTCGGTCGCTGACTATCTCTGGGGGGTCTGGGGGACCCGGAACCGGAAGCGGTCGAAGATGCTGTCCAGCGTCATGCCATCGGTTCGCACGACCTGGGTGTCCTCGGTGGCGCGAAGGACAAGATCGATGGTCCCGCCGCTGTCCTTGACGAATTTCACGATGACCGCGTCCTGGTGGTCCACGAGGACGACGATCGCCTGGGCCGCCTGATTGCTGATCGCCCGGCGCGCCGCCGCGACATCCTGCATGCCCTGGACGCTCGTGGCGCCGATGTTCTGCTTCTCCAGGTCCGCGACACTGCCCACCATGAAGACCTCGACGTTCTGGAGCGTCGTCTGGGTGGTGTTGTTCCGCTTGTCGCTGTCGCAGCTCTGGGTGCCATCGGGCTTCAGGACGCACAGATTGACCGTGAGCAGAATGTCCAGGTGATCGCCGGACTTGACGCCGCCCGTACTTGAGAGCAGCTCAGGCATCGGGAGCCAGAACGCCACCTTGCCAGGCGGCAGAATGGCTGAGACGTCACGCGCCTTCTTGGCCCCGCCGAGCTGGGAGCGAAGCAGCACCGTGTCCTTGAAGAGAGCCATGCTGCTGAGCTTCCCGATCGCCTCCTCCACGGTGGCGACCGCGCCGCCAGGCGCGAAATCGGCTGGGAACGGCTTCACGGCCAGCATGTCGGCAGTGAGCGATGTGTTCTCGGAAACGTCGCGCGTCAGCATAACCACGTAGACCTGGCGGACTTGCTGCGCCGTCTCCTGTGTCTGGCGGGCCATTCCGAGGACCAGTAAGGCCGACATCGAGGCCAGCATCAAGCCGACCAGCATCAGCAACAGGCCTGCTCGTCTCCGCATCGTGCTGGGCCTCCTCTCGGGACAAGCGGTCGGCCCGTCTGGCTCGGCCGCCGTCGTCTGGGCACTGTGTGGTGCCTGGCACTCCTACTAACGACGCTGTGTCGCATGGAGGGCCTGCCTGCGTGGGGGAGTGCGCGCGTCGCCAGAACGCACGGAGAGGGCGGTCCGCTGGACCGCCCTCTCGTTCACGAGACCGGCCGGGTCGCGGCCAGCCCCTGCTGGCTGCTAGAGCGCGTTGGCCGCCGAGGTGAACGTGTTCACGACGTTGCCACCCATCGTGGTCAGGATCGCGATGGCGACCACAGAAACAAGAGCCAGGATCAACCCCTACTCGACCATGGTCTGTCCCTGCTCGGCACGCCGCGCGGCAAGGAGCTGCGTCAGACTCGACATCATGCCTCTTCCCTCCAGTCGAATGACGATCTCCTCCGTGGCGATCGTCCCCGCACACTGGCTACAACGTTCACCCCGGCGGATGGGGATGGTGGCCGAGAGACACTCAGACTATCGTCACATGATCCATTCGGGCGTTTCACAGCACCGGGAGCGAAGAAGACAGAGAAATGAGGGC
>JADZDV010000579.1 GCA_020850915.1 Chloroflexota bacterium
CAGACGCGGACTTCGCGAGCAGATCGCCATGAGCGAGCCTGCCAGGCGCCGCTCCGCCTGGCGGCGCAGGTCTGACCTGCGCCACAGGAAGGTTCGGGGCAGCTCGACCCGGTTGTACGCGAACTCGAGCGGCTCGCCCCGGGCGTTGACCACGAAGATCGCGCCCAGGAACTCGAATTCGTTCGAACCACGCATGATCTTGAGATAGGCGGCGTCGCCGAGCTCCTCGAGATCGATCGTGTCGTGAAAGGCGATCGGCAAGGCTACTGCTCGGGCTGCGCGTCAGAGGCTGCGATGCGATCCGCCTGGTCGTCTGGCGGGCCTTCGAGGCCCGGCTCCTCCGAGTAGTCCATCGCTAGATCGGTGACAACGGACCGCGGCTGGTAGGAGGGATCGAGTCTGAGCAGGTCCCACTCATTGATCCACCGTCTGACGTACTGGCGCATGCTCATGCTGACGGTGGCCCGCCGAGCGCTCGGCCCGAGATCCGGCGGCTCCCAGCCGTAGGCCTGAGCGTGGATGGAGCGAATCTGTTCGTAGGTCCGCTCGATCGTGGCGCGGCCCGGCGCGCTGAGCCTCAAGGCGTCACGGGCGATGAAACGCATGCCTCGCTCCGCATGCTGCGCCAGCTCGGCGTCGGCATCGGACTCTGTTGCTCGAAGTCGACCGGGAATACGCTCGATGTCGTCGCGACCCTCTAACACCGCGCTGGTGAAGTCGGACGTGATGGCAAAGACGCTGCTCAAACCGGGGATCGGCTGCTGGCTGAGCTTACCGGCCCAGCGCGCCATTTCGGCGTACGATCTGGCCCGCCGTCTGAACGAGTAGCGTGAGATCAGCTCGACCTCGTCGAAGAGGAGGACCCACCCCGCGTAGCCAGCGGCCACAACGAGGCGCGCGGCAAATTGAAAGCGCTGGAGAGCGAGGTCTCGCGCACTGACTGGACCAATGGTGTACTCGCCAGCCTTTCCTTGCTCGCGCAGCCAGGTGCGGAGGTCGCTGACCCGCAGCGGGTCGCCCGACCAGAAGGAGATGAGCCGGTTGCGGATCTCGTCGTCGCGCACGTGCTCGAAGAGGTAGAGCGTCGCGGCGAACCGCGGGTCGAGGTCAGAGCTCGCACTGTGCAGCCATGCTGACAGCTCGGCGTAGTTGTGACTCTGGAAGTCGATACTGGCCGCCACTTCGGTCAGCGTCGAGCCACGGCGACCAGGCACATCCCCGGTCTCCAGCGCTGCCCTGTAGAGGCGTCCTGGATCGAACAGCGGTGTGGCCTTACTGATGACGATCCGGCTGGAGACGAAACGCTGCTCGTGCGCGATGTGCTGGAGGTGCTGGAGCAGATGCGACTTGCCCGTGCCGAACTCGCCAGCGATCAAGAGGCCGGGCGTCTGGCGAC
Organism: Chloroflexota bacterium; assembly: GCA_020850915.1. The sequence goes on from JADZDV010000579.1 coordinate 1,397, forward strand.
CCTGAGGGATGTCGTCGATCGCCCGGTCGAGCTGCTGGCGAAAACGCTCCTCGATCCGTGGCTGGGTGCTGCCGAGCGCCTGGACAGCGTCGCGATTCGGAACGCCGCAACGCAGCGCCTCGATGGCGCGCCGCTGTCGGATCCTGGCCTGCTCCACCGGATGCTCGGATTGCGCGGTCACGCTACCGTGGCTCCGTCCGACGTCGGCAGCCGCACCAGGGCACCGAGCGGGTTCTGGCGGTACCGGTCGCGCACGTCGTCGGCCACGCGGTAGTAGAGGGCTCGATAGCCCTCCAGACCGCGGCGACTGTCGGAGGCGAACTGTGCGCCCGCCAGCACGACAATCAGCGTAGACTCGAGATCGTCCGCCCCGTCGATGAGCTGCCTTAGCACTTCGTAGGTGTCCCAGGCAGCGTTCGCGCTGTAGTAGACGGAGCTGTCTCGTTGCGCGACAGGTACGGCCAGCGCGCACCGCTCGATATCCATGACGAGCACCAATCCCCGCGCGCCGGCGATCCTGAGCCAGTGCGTGAGCGAGACGAGCATGTGGCGCGCGTTGGCTCTGACGATCTTCTGGAAGATGAGCGCTCGTTTGAGGCTGGAGATCTGACGCAACTCGCCAGTCAGCCATTCGCGAGTCGCGGCGATGACGCTGGGCTCGTCGGCAGGATCGAGCTGCGCCGAGCAGAGCTTGATCATGGCCAGCCGGAACTCCTGACTCATCTCGTAATCGCGGAGAAGACGGTTCCAGAGCAGACGCGTAACGTCGAGCCGAAGCTGTTGCTCGGGGAGCTCGTTGAGCCTGGCGAGCCGCGCGATGTGCAGGCCGTCTGGCTCTTCCGGGAGCCGATAGCCCGCCTCGGCCAGGAGGGTCGCGAGGTATCGCCGCGCCAGATCGTCCCAGTCGATCTGGCGGGCGATCTCGTGGAAGAGCCGATCGATCATCTGGGTTTTGGTGCGCCGGGCATCGCTGAAGGCGAAACGACACTCCTGGCGATCCGCCGCGGCCTGCAAGCCGGCTCGCAGTCGGTCGCGACCGTCCTGGTCGGCTGAGAGGGCGAACTTGACAGCCGCGCCGCCATGGCGGACGTAGTCGGCCAGATAGTCGCGCTCGACGATCTCGAGCCAGTCCGCCTGGGTCAGGCCCATGCGCACGCTCCCTTACGCTGGTGGGCTGAAGGAGATGCCGTAGTACAGCCGGTCCTGCCCGCTCTCTGTAATCACGCGGATCGTGCTGCTGGCGATTCTCGATCCCGTGCTGGCCTGGAGTGCAGCGACATATCGCCCGCGGGTCTCGGTCACGCCGCTCCGGTCAAGCAGGTACAGGTCGCGCGCAAACTCCGGCCGGGAGTAGTCCTTCGAGCTGCCTGGCAGCAACGTGAGCAGCGCGTAGATGTCCACGAGCTTCTCGACTCGTCCGTCCTTGAGGCGCTGCTTTCCAACGAGCGCTGAGTAGGCGCTGAACAGGGACTCCAGGAACGCCTCAGACCGGAAGCGCTGGGGTCTGGCCTGAAGCTGCTTGAGGTGCGCCACCAGGACACTGGGTCGCAGCCGTCGCTCACGAACACGGTCGATGGACACGGCGCGCTCGCCGCCGAGGACGCGGACCAGCACGGGGTAACAGTACAGGCGGTCGTCCTCGGCGAAGATGCGGATGCCTGCTTGCTGAGCTGTCGCTATGAGCTCGCGGGCGAAGGCGCCATCGTCGAAGTAGCCGTCCTCGTCGAACGACCAGTCCGAGCTTGCTTCAGCCAGTCGCTCGCCGAGCTCTGCCAGAGCCTTCTCGGCAGCGGTGATGGCCGGGCGCAGCTCGCGCAGGTTCCCCTGCTGGGCCGCGCTCCGGAACCGCTTCAGCGCGCGGGCCACCAGGGCAGCCGACCTCAGGGCGGCGTCAGCGTCCGTCTCCGTCCGGGCCAGCGCTGCCTCCAGGCTCGACTCAGACCCGCCCTCAGCCTGTATGCTCACTCCTACTCCCATTCCCTGCATGGACGCCCGCCCGACGCGAGTCGAGCGCGGGCTATCAACTGAGTATACGGAGAGCTGTGGGTCGCGGGCATCCGTCGCGCCATTCGCGGCCTCGCCGGCAAGCGCAACACCGAGTCAACGCGGCGTGTAACCAGTCAGCTCCACATACGCCATGCCCTTCACGGGCTGTCCATCGCGGGTCCCAGCGACGGTACTCTCGCCCTCCCAGTAGGTCACGCTGCTGGAGGTTGTCCCGGCCAGCTCCTGGTCCTTCAGAACCGGCGTGACCTCGAGGCGGTAGTCGGGCTGGGAGACGGAGACTCGCCAGCCTGACGGGTAGGTCGCGCCGGTGTGCGGGCTGGTCCACTGGCCCCCTGGCTCGATGGAGATCTGGTCGCTCGTCAGATGGCGGAAGGCACCGTCCGGCGCGACGTAGGTGCCGTAGACCAGGGCGACGTCGCGGTCCTCGTCTCGAATCACGTTGAGCATCAGCTCGGCGTCGTCGTCGAGGATGACTGAGAACCAGTCCCAGCCCCCCTCGAGCACGAGGAAGTTGCCCCACTGCCTGTCGAACCAGGCCAGGCCGCGGACGTTGACCAGCGTGCCGTGATCGAGCAGCGTCCCCTCGACGCTCATCCGGGTGCGGCTGTAGTAGTAGCTCACGCCGGCCGCGCCAAAGCTGGCGATGCCGTCCTCGTCGTGGAGGACCGGCGGCTTCTGGGCGTCCAGCCGGAGCTGGATGGCGTACTCCGGTGTCGTGGCGCTCAGCTCGTCATGGCCATCCAGTCCGCGCATCCGCCAGTCGCCAACGCGCAGGTCGAAGCCGGCCGTGCTGCCGGTCCGCGGGCCGAAGCTGGCCCGCTCCCTGTACCAGAAGGCGCCGCGGGCGTGATCGGTCACGGCGAAGTGCGCGGCGTAGGCAACCGGATAGTCCCCCCGAATGGCCTGGAACGTGACGACCTCGAAGCCGTACTGGCGGCCGTCATCGGCCTGGAGGTGGCCGGTGTAGTACCACCACTCGGTCAGGTCCTGGTGCGGCGCCTCGTCCTTCGGAAGGGTCAGCGGCGAGTACACCGGCGTGGGATCGGGCGCGCGCTTCGGTGCGAGCGGCGATGAAGGCGCAGCGCAGCCGGACAGCAGACACAGAACGAACCCCAGCATGAGCCGCGCTCCAGCCCCTGCGCCACGCTCGCCGTGTTCTCGCCGCTCTGATCGTACGCCTCCTTGATCCGCGCGAGCAGGAACACCTCGTAGTCCATGGACAG
>JADZDV010000580.1 GCA_020850915.1 Chloroflexota bacterium
CCATCCTGCCGGTCCAGTGCGGCATGACGACCAGCCCGCCGATGGCCCACAACCCCGCGCAACCGAGCGCGAGCCAGCCGGCCGCCTGGCCGTAACGCCGAAACAGCGGCGTCTGGCTGGCCCGTAGGCCGAAGAGATAGACCACACCATGCCCCGGCGGCACGAAGAGTGGGACCCCGCCGAGCCGGTAGTGATAGAGTCCCCAGACGACCGACGCCAGCACTTCGACCACGGACCAGACGCCGACCGCCAACCAAACGAGCCGTCGCTCGTGAGTGGGAGACGTGCGGGTGACGAAAAACAGGAGGCCGAACATCGCCGGCCCCAGCAGGTGTTGCTGGATGCGGTTCTCGATGAGCGCGTCGGCCCAGAAGAGAAGCGGGAGCGAGGCCGCGAGGAGTAGGGGGCAGAGATACGGCCCGGCCCAGGCAAACCAGGGGCGTTCCCATACTGCTCTGCGGGAAACCGCCTCAAGGGAGAACCCAGATCCCTGCATCGTCACCACCATCGGCGCTCGGCGCGCAACTCGCTACCTGCTGCCTCCCAATTGTTCCACCCAACAGGCGCGCGTAGGTTGGTCCAGTTTGAAGGAGTGTACGAACCAGACGCCAGATCAGTTCCTGCTCAACCGCTGCTCAACAATCCCCGGCTTGGCCAGTACGGGCGATCCCACCGTTAACGAATGACGCGTCGTCGTGGGTGAGCCGCGTACATGCACGGACGGTGTTCGCGATCTCCGCGGCCCCGCAGGACAGGGAGCCAGACACTCGACTGGCGGATGCACGGCGGCACCTTCCCGGCGACGGGCCGCTCAGCGAGGCTTAAGCATGCCGGGTTATGCTTGGGCCTGCTCTGTGCTGATGCCTGGCCGGTCCGATGCACACGGTTCCGGCGAGCCAGGCATGGCGCGGTACGCTTGATGCCGGGGCTGGTCCGCCAGATATCCAACTCGTTAACGACGTTCATGAGTGTTCATTCCAGACGCGCGGTACCGCCCTGTTGAGAGGACATCACGACGCGACTCAAACATCCGGTGAGTCATCTCTTTGTCATCCTTGGCGTTGCCCTGGCGTTGCTCGTCGGCCGCGCGCCGCAGCCCGCGGGACTGGCGACCCCGGTTCCGAGCCTTCCGCCCGCCACCCCGGCCACCACCGGCCAGCAGGCCGTCGGGTCGCCGGCACCTTTGCCGGGCAGGCAGCCGGTCGTGTTCATCGATCCGGGGCACGGCGGAGTGGACCTTGGTGCCGTCGGCCTGACCCCAGGCGGCGTCGAGGTGAGCGAGAAGGACGCCGTGCTCGCCATCGCGCTGCGGACCGCCGAGCATCTGCGCGCTGCCGGCATCCAAGCGGTGTTGGCGCGCACGGATGATGAATTGCCCGATGCGCGGCCCGAGGACTTCACCCAGGACGGCGAGCGGTTGACCGGTCAGGGCGTGCTGAACGATCTCCAGCGCCGGATCGACCTGGCGAACGAGAGTGGGGCGAGCCTGCTGCTCAGCATCCACTTGAACGCCCACGATGATCCAAGCCAGCGCGGCAGCGAGACCTACTACACCGCCGTCCGTCCCTTCGCCGCTGCCAATCGGCAACTGGCGAATTTGGTTCAGTCCAGTCTGATCCGTGTCTTCCGCGCCGAGGGCTACACTACGCCCGATGGGGGCGTCTTGGTCGATAGTGAGCTGGGGTCGGGCGAGTTTGGTGTGTTGCCTGACGACTATCACCATCTGGTGCTGCTGGGGCCGGATGTGCCGGGCCGGCTGCGAGCCAGCCAGATGCCGGGCGTGCTGGCCGAACCGCTCTACCTCTCCAATGCTGAGGAAGCCAGAGCGGCCGCGGATCCCACCATGCAGGATCTAATCGCCCGCGCCTATGCCTCCGCCATCGAAGAGTTCCTGGGCACCGCTGTCCGCTAAGCCCGTTCTCACGATCGCCCCGTCACTGGCCGCCGCGTAGGGGTTGTGGGGATTGCGAGGGCCAATTCCGCGTGCTACGGTACCGCCCGGCTCAGTGGCTTCAGGTGCGATCGTCGCCTTCTATTCATCGAAGGGGCTCTCATGGCGCGAGATCTTCGAACACGAGGCATCCAGGGGGAACTGATCGCGGAGATCATCGGCACATTCATCTTCTTCACCATCGGCAATGGCGCGGTCGCGATCGCGGTCTTGACCGGCGGGATCGACGTGCTCGGCGTCGGCGTGATGTGGGGCCTGGGGGTTATGCTGGGAGCCTACGCGGTTGGCGCCACCTCGGGCGCGCACCTCAACCCCGCCGTCACCATCGGTCTGGCCATCTTCAAGGGCTTCGCCTGGGTCAAAGTGCTGCCGTATATCATCGCGCAGTTGCTCGGCGGTTTCTTGAGCGCCGCCGTCGTCTACCTTGGCTGGCACGGCGTAATCAAAGCGTTCGAGGCCAGCGAGGGCATCACACGCGGTGAGGCTGGCAGCCAGCTCAGCGGCATGATCTTCTACACCAACACACCGAACCCGGCTGCCATCGGCACCAATCAGGCCGCCTGGGATCAGGTACCGCTCTGGACCGGCTTCCTGGTGGAGGCCATCGCGACCATGATCCTGGTCGCCGGTGTTATGTATCTCACCGATCTCGCGAATACCGGTCGCCCGCTCGCCAACCTCGCGCCGGTCATCATCGGGACGTTGATCGGCGCGCTGGTCATCTTCGCCGCGCCGCTCACCATGTCGTCGTTCAACCCGGCGCGCGACTTCGGCCCGCGTATCTTCGCGGCTATCGCCGGTTGGGGCTCGATGGCGATCCCTGGTCCGCGCAGCGATTTCGGGGTACCGACGCTTGGTCCCATCGTCGGCGGCGTCGTCGGCGGCGCGCTCTACACCTATCTGATCCGCCCGTTCTACCCACTCGCCGGAGAGCCGGGCCTGATCGCCGAAGACGCCGAGCTCCGCGCCCACGCCGTCCATGAGGAGTAGGCGGGCCGCTTCAATCGCCGACTGGACTCAATTGGGACTCGTCGTGCGGTGCGTCACGAGCCATCCGCCGCCACTTCGGTCATCCTGTGTTGGCGACCGCGCCGTTGCCGTCAGGCTAACTCCTTTTACCTGTCATCCAGAGCCGCAGCG
>JADZDV010000581.1 GCA_020850915.1 Chloroflexota bacterium
CGCCGAAAGAAGTCGGACGAAGTTTCTCCGCAACCAGTAAGCCACTGGCCTCCCTGGAATATCTGCAAGTTCGCGCTGGCTGATGGAGTAGCGGACCCCTTCCAGCCGTCCAGCAATCACCTCCTTCAGGAGTCGAGCTTGCTCCTCCGACGGACGTGGCGAAGTGAGGCGAAAGGCAGTAATCTTGAACGCGGTGTCCGGCGGCGTCCGTCGGTCGACCAGAAGGACGGGTTTCACCGCAGCATTCCCTATCTCGTCAAACGCGTAGCGACCGTGATGTGACAGTGGCCCAATCTGATCTTCCGCGAGAACCACCTCGCGCAACCCCTGATATGAACTGAGAAACATCCAGCTCTGCTGCGTCACCATCCCGATAAAGCCGCCGCGGCGGGCGAAATCACGACACCGCTGGATGAACGCCGCGTAGAGGTCGCGCTTCCCTTCCTTGTACTCGCGCTCGACGAACTTCCGGACTGGCTCGCTTAAGTTCTTACTGCCCGCGTACGGCGGATTCATCACCACCACGCCGTACCGCTGCCCAAGCGCCTCGACCAGGCTCACGCCCTTGGCCGCTTCTTCGCCGAACAGCCGCTGACTCAGGTCCTCGCTTCGCGCCTGGCGCTCGAACTCTTCTCGCAGCCCGTCCAGCAGCTCGGCCTTCCAGCGCTGCCACTCCTCGTCGCCGCGGGCGAACATCTGGCCGCGCTCGCGCTGGCGCAGCTTCTCGATCGCCTCGTCCACTGCCCGCTCGGGGTGGAGCAGCGAGCCGAACTCACGGACGTTCTTCAGCCCCTGCCAGATGCTCCGCACCAGCGCCTCGGCGGCGGGGTCGTCCTTGAAGCGGGCCAGGTACTCGGCCGGCGGGCTGTCGCCCGGCAGCACGGCGTCGGCGGCGACCAGATTGAGCTTGCGCGGGCGGAACTCCGGGCCCGCTAGCTCGCAGCCCTTCAGGTACAGCGCCAGGGCGGCGATCTGCACCGACCGCGCGTCGATGTCGATCCCGTAGAGGTTCCTTTCCAGGATCAGGCTCGGGATCGCGCTCTCCGCCTCGCGGCCCTCTTCGCGGTACATCTCGACCAGGAGGTCGAAGGCGCGCACCAGGAAGTGGCCGCTGCCGCAGGCCGGGTCAATCAGTGTGACGGTGCGCAGGGGGCGCGGCTCGCGCTTTGGCCGCTCCTGGCCCTCGGGGGGACGCACGTAGTACGGCCAGCGCTCAGGCAGGCGGCTGTCCGGGTGCATCTCCAGCCAGAGTGCGCCGAGGGTGTTCTGGAGCAGGTAGTCCACCATGTAGCGCTCGGTGTAGAGGCAGGTCGCCGCCGCCAGCTCCTCCGGGCGCTCCAGCTTCTTGCCCTTAGCCAGCCGCGCGTAGGCGGCGTCTTTCTCCTGGCTCTGGTAGTACTGGTAGACCCAGCCGAGCAGCTCGTCCTGGGCGTACACCTCGGACGGGATCTCCGGTGCGTTGAGCACGTCAACCACACGCTGGAGCGTGGCGAGCTGGGGCAGGAGCACGGCGTGCTCGGCCTCAGGGTCGAACAGGATCCTGATCCGCTCGGAGATCGCCGCGCCGGCGCGGCGCAGGGTTTCGCGCCAGACCTCGCGGGGATTCGTCGTGGGCGGCAGTTCATTGCGAACGCGCCAATAGAGCGAGGAGGCGCCGCGGCTCAGGTCCTGCTTGACGGCCGTCTCCTGCTGGCCCTCAACGTAGAGCAGGCCGCGCTCGTCCAGACAGCGCAGGCCGACCATCCGATTGAGAAAGGTGAAGGCGCACTCGCGCACGAACGCCTGTACCGCCTCTGCCCCCGTCCCAGCGCTCGTGAAATCCCGGACGATGACCGCCTGGGCGACCTCGCGGGCGCGCTGCTCGGCCGGCGGCAGGATTCGACCGGCCGCCAGCGGCTGGATGCCGCTCTCCCGGATTTCCATCGCGGCGAGCTGGCGGCGGAAATCCTCTTCGAGAGCGGCTCGCAGCTCGAGGATGGAGCGGGCCAGGTTGCGTCGTACCGAGGAGGGAATGGTCCAGGTGCCAGATCGGGCGCCCGACTGAGTCGTCATGACGGTGGGCTCTTTCCTGGGTGTGGACAAGTATAATTTCCACGGACTAGACTGGGAGGGGCGTGGTGGCGAAGATTCAACACGTGGTGCCTCGGGACGGCCGCTGGGTGGTCGTCGGGGAAGGCAACCAGCGAGCCACCCGCGTGACGGACACCCGAGGCCAGGCGCTCCGATTCGCCCGCCGGATCGCGCGCAACCAGGGCTCGGATGTCGTCGTGCACGGCGTGGACGGAAGCCTCTGGGAGGACCACTACGGGGGCGTGCCGCCTCGATGTCGTAACGGCAAAGGCTAAGCCGCTCATTGGCGCGCCGGGCCAGCCGAAAGGCCAAGCAGCCACCGTTTATCCTTCTCGACCATAACGCCCAGGCTGACGTTGCCCAACGGCTCGAGGGCCTGGCTCGCTTCCGCCAGGTGGGCGAGACCGAACAGGAGCAGCGGTTCAGGCGCGACGCTCCTGACCGGGAGATTCACCAGGGTCCGCGTCCTTTCCTCTTCGTGACCCACGACCAGGACTTCCTGCGTCATGAGCGACTGCCGAACGACCACGGCGGAGTGCTGGTCTTCGTCTGCCCGCCAGCTCAGCTCGCGAGCGCTTTGCGCCGCTTTCTGGCGTGGTAGGGTCCCCAGCGCGAGCTGCTGCACGGGCGCGTCTTCCGTCTGACGGCTCGGAGTGGCGTGGAGCTGCTGCGTGATGGCAGCCAACGCAGCGTCAAGCGTCACCCGAGCGAGCGCCGCGACCCGCGCTACGGCGCATAACCCCGTCTCCATCACACGACCTGGATCGTCTTGCCCTGGGCGATGAGCATCTTGAGGCGCTCCTTCTCGGCATCGAAGGCGGCGTCGACCTCGGCCGCCGTCGCGAAGCGCTTCCCGCTGAAGACCCGCGATGGGCTCCAGGTGGCGATCTTTGCCTTCTGTCCCTTCTCTTCTTGCTCCTTGCCGTACCGCTCGATGACCGCGGCCTGCGCACGTCCGACCTGGGTCTCGACGGCGGCGAGCGCGGCGCGCATGTGGCCGATGCTGTAATCGGCGTTCGCCGCCAGGAGCTGCTCTTCGGTCTTGAGCGGCACGCCAGGGAGATCGCCTAACGGCTGGCCATCGGCCAGATAGTCCGCGCGGATGTACGACCGTCCGCTCGTGGAGAGGCCCTCGTACTCCGGCATCGTCGTGATCGTCGTCCGCGCTTCGCGGATCCTGTGCGCCAGCTCGTCTCGCAAGGGGACGTACACGGCTTTGAAGATCTCCAGCACCCGCTCGCGGTAGGTCTGGTAGGCAGCGTCCCACTCATCTAGAACGCGCCGCTGCTCTACGAGCGCCCGCAGCTCGTCCCGCGCCGTCGAGAGCTGCTCGCCCCAGGTGGCGTCCTCGACCAGACCGGCCTGGAGCGCCGCTGCCAGGAGCCGCTGGGAGCGGTCGAACTGCTCCAGGCCGTGGTGTGTGGCGAACTGCTCCAGGCGATCGAGCACGCTGGCCGCCTTGCGCAGGTCGTCCTCGTGTGCCAGGAGCGCGCGGACGACCTTCACCCGGCTGCCCTGTCCGCCAAGAGCGTCGAGAGTGATGGAGACCTGGTCGTACTCGCCCGGCAGCGGCAGCTCGACGGCGCGAGCGCGCTCGACGACGCCGAGTCGTCGGCGCAGATCGTCATACAGGTCCTTAGCAGCGTCGCGCAGGGCGATCTCGCCGCCGTCGGCGGGCACCTGGCCGAGATCGGTCAAGAGCGTCCTGGCCTGACTCGACTCGGCCGGCGTGAGCGCCTCCTCTTCCACCTCCAGGCGCGTCGTCCGGAAGGCCAGCGTGCCGAAGAGAGCGCGCGCGGCCGGCGCACGCGGGTCGTCGTAGCGACTGCCGTTTCGGTCGATCGCGGAGAGTTTGCCGTCCACGAACATCGCCGCGGCGACGTAGCGCAGCAGGTCGCCGGGCCAGCCGAAGGGCGGCGACCGGAAGTGGTCGGTCACGTCCTGGCCGGCCGTCTTCGTGCTGGTTTTCAGGAACGCGGACAGCGCCTCGACCACGGCATTGTTTCCGTGAGTGTGCCCGTCCGCGCTGAACAGCCCCAGCCCTACGTCCAGTGCGGCTCGATCGCCGGCCGGCGCGGTGAAGAGCTTATCCACGTTGTTCGCGTTGAAGTCGCGGTCGCCTTCTGCGAAGCGGAAG
>JADZDV010000582.1 GCA_020850915.1 Chloroflexota bacterium
ACGCGGCCGATGCCGAATCGGATGCTCCGCAATGTCGCGAGGTGCTGCCAGCCACTGTCCGTCGAGTTGACGTCGCTGCCGAACATGACGTTGTACTGGAGGGAGAACGCCCGGCGGGCGGTCGCCTCGCAGCAGCGGTCGGTATTCGTGCCGCAGATGACGACGGACTTCACGCCCCGCGAGCGCAGGGCGTAGTCCAGGTCCGTTCCCTCGAACGCGTCGTAAGTGTGTTTGGCGTCGATGATCCGTTCGTCAGGCCTGACCTGCAGCTCGTCGAGAACTCGGGTGCCCCAGGTGCCCGCCGCCAAATGGTCGCTCCGCCGGTAGGCGAAACGCGCCCGGAAGGGCCCGATCACGTCGTCGGCAAAGACCGTCGCGGTGAAGATCACGGGAACGCCGAGCTCGCGGCAGGCGCCCACCAGCTCGACGATGCGCGGGATCTGGCGCGTCGCTTCGTAACAGCGCCACTCGCTGTCCGGGTGGACGAAGTGGTTCTGCGCGTCGACGACGATGAGCGCCGTCTCGGCCGGCAGCAGCTCGAACCCGCGCCAGTCGCGGGTGAAGAGCTGTTCCTGCGCCAGGACTTTCTCGCGCTCACCCGACTGCAAGTCGGCCTCGGTTAGGCCGAACGCTTCCAGGTAAAGATCCAGTGGGTCCCAATCCACAATCTGCCTCCAATCCCGCCGCCCACTACCCCTCCACGTTATGTCCAGAACGGACTCGACGTCAAGCGGCCGCGGCGGCCAATTCGCGCATCCGCAAGCCGGTGTTCGACGCGGTGCGGCTCCCCGCGCCCGCGCCCGTGCCCGGACGACCGCCAAGCGGGTTAGCTCGGGTATACGATGCGACGATCGAACGAACGCGATCGTCCCGCTCGTCCGGCCATCCTTGACGCGCCGGTTAGCTGGCTGGATACTGATCGCATCCAGGGCAGCTCCATTCTGGGTCCGCAGAGGTTGACGATGCGCTCCCCCGCAGCCTCGGTGCATTGGGCAGTGTCTCGGCATGGCCACGCCCTACCTCAAATGCGACGCCGTGACGCGGCGTGGCACCGGGCTGGCTGCGATTGAACCTGGCGCTGCTCGCCGCCGCGATCGTGAACGGCCTGATGCTGGGCGGCGTCTACGTGCTCGTCTCGGCCGGGCTGACGCTCGTCGCGGGCGTCGTCAAGATCTTCAACTTCTCGCACGGCGCGATCCTCATGCTCGGCATGTACACGAGCTACTGGCTGTTCACCCTCTGGGGCATCGATCCCTACCTCTCGATCGTTTTTTCCGGCCCGCTGTTCCTGGTGGTCGGCTACATCGTCCAGCGCCTGAGCATCGAGCCGGTGCTGGGAGCGCCGGAGCACAACCAGCTTCTCGTGACGCTCGGCCTGCTGCTGGTGCTGGAGAACCTCGCGCTCTTCCTCTGGTCGCCGGACTTCCGAACGCTGCGCCCATCGTACGCCTCCGAGGTGATCGTGCTCGGCGATATCGTCATCAACCGGGCCCGTGTCATCACAGCCGGTGCGGCGCTCGTGCTGACTGGCCTGCTCTGGGCAATGGTGCGCTACACCGACATCGGCCGCGCGATGCGTGCGGCGTCGCAGCAGCGCGAAGGGGCGCTGCTCGTCGGCGTCAACGTGCGTCACATCTACGCCCTGACATTTGGCATCGGTGCGGCGGTCGCGGCGATCGGTGGCTCGCTGATCACGCCCTTTTTCACGTTCTGGCCAGGCGTCGGCAATCTTTTTCTGTTGACGATGTTCGTCGTGATCGTGCTCGGCGGGCTGGGCAGCTTCTTCGGCGCATTGATCGGCGGCCTGATCGTCGGCGTCGCCGAGTCGCTCGGCGCGCTGTACATGTCCCCGGCGATCCGCCAGCTCGTGCCCTTCGCGCTGTTCGTCGTCATCCTGCTCTTCCGGCCGAGCGGCCTGTTCGGGAAGCAGCGTGGCTAGCCAGGCGCAGGCCAGGCCGGCCGCGACCTTCACCCGGTTCTCGGCGGTCCAGCTCGGCGTCATCGCCGCCGGAGCGGTGCTGTTTCTCGTCGCGCCATTGTTCGTGCAGACCTACGAACTGCACCTGCTGATCATGATCCTGTTTTACTCCTACCTCGGGGCGTGCTGGAACATCCTGGCCGGCTATTGCGGCCAGTTCTCGTTCGGCCACGCGCTGTTCGTCGGCATCGGCGCCTACACGTCGACGATCCTGTTCATGCGGATCGGGCTGAGCCCTTGGATTGGCATGCTCGCCGGTGGCGCCGTTGCCGGCTTCGCGGGGTGGCTAGTAGGCTACTTGAGCTTCCGTTACGGACTGCGCGGCATTTACTTCGGTCTCGTGACCCTTGCGTTCGCCGAGGTCGCCCGACTGAGCGTCCTCGGCTGGGACTTCGCGGGCGGCGCGGTCGGCATCTTGATTCCGCTTCGCGGCGATGACCCGTTCGCGTTTCAGTTTGCCGAGCGCCAGGGCTACTACTACACGATCCTCGGCCTGATGGCGCTGGTGCTCGTCGTCACCGCCTGGATCGAGCGATCGCGCCTCGGCTACTACTTCCAGGCGATCCGGGAGAACGAGGAAGCCGCGGAAGCGCTCGGCATCGACGCCTTCAGGTACAAGCTCTGGGCGATGATCATCAGCGCGACGCTGACCGCCTTCGCCGGCACGTTCTACGCCCAGTACTTCTTCTACATCGACCCGCACCTCGTCTTCGGCGTCGAGGTCACGATCGAGACCCTCGTCCGGCCGATCATCGGGGGCGCCGGGACGCTGTTCGGGCCATTGATCGGCGGCGTCGTGCTCGGGCCGATCTCGGAGTTCGCCCGCGGTGCGCTCAGCAGCTATCACGGCGTCTACCCCATGATGTACGGCCTGTTGCTGATCCTCGTCATCATCTACATGCCACGCGGTATCGTCGGCCTCTATCGACGACTGACCCGGCCGCGCCGGACCGAGATTCAGCATGGTTGAGGCCGGGCCGCTCCTCACGGGCAGCGGGCTGACCCGGCGCTACGGCGGGCTGGTCGCGGTCGATCACGTCGACTTCAGCCTCCAGGCAGGCGAGATCCTGGGCGTGATCGGGCCGAACGGCGCGGGGAAGACGACGTTGTTCAAGCTGATCTCCGGCTTCGAGGCGCCGAGCGGAGGCGACGTCTACTTCCAGGGCCGCCGGGTCACCGGCCTCCGGCCGCATCAGCTTTGCCACCTGGGAATCACGCGCACGTTCCAGATCGTTCAGCCGTTTCCGAACTTGACGGTGTTGGAGAACGCGATGGTCGGCGCCTTCGCGCGGACGGCCGATCCTGGCGCCGCCGCCGCCCGCGCCCGCGAGGTGCTCGGCTTCCTGGGTCTCGCGAACCGGGCGGCTGACCTGGCAAGCGAGCTGACGCTGGCCGGCCGCAAGCGCCTGGAGGTTGCCCGCGCCCTCGCGACCACCCCGACGGTCCTCCTCCTCGACGAAGTCATGGCAGGCCTGAACCCCCGCGAGGTGACGGACGTCGCGGAGATGATCCGCCAAGTTCGGAATTCGGGCGTGACGATCCTCGTGATCGAGCACGTGATGCGGGCGATCATGCAGATCTGCGATCGGTTGATCGTGCTCAACTACGGCCAGAAGATAGCCGAGGGACTACCGGCGGAGGTCGCCCGCGACAAGCGCGTCATCGAAGCTTACCTCGGCGAGGAGCAGTTCATTGCTTGAAGTCCGAGACATCGACGTCTACTCCGGCGATGCGCAGGCGATCCGCGGTCTATCGCTGACCGTCGGCGACGGTGAGATCGTCTCGCTCGTCGGCGGCAACGGCGCCGGGAAGACGACGACGATCAGAACGATCTCCGGCATCATGCGGCCGGCAGCAGGCACGATCAGCTTTGAGGGCAGACCGATCCACCGGCTGGACACGAGCCAGATCGTGGATCTCGGGCTCATTCAGGTACCCGAGGGCCGCAAGTTGTTCC
>JADZDV010000583.1 GCA_020850915.1 Chloroflexota bacterium
ACGGGCTCCAGAGTGCACCAGTGCGCCACACGGTCTTCGCCGCCCAGCCGCCTCCAGCATAGCGGAGCCCCGCCTGCGCTCGCCCTGTCATTGGTGATATCGGGCGCGCGCAGCCGCCTGTTCTGCTCAGGATGACAAGAGGGGGGCGCCTCAGGATGACAGGAAGCAAGGACGCGGGATGACAGGAGGAGGCGCTCAGGATGACAGGGTGTCTCTCGGGCTGGCTGAGCCATCTACGCATGAAACCGGTGAACACCCCAGTTGTACCGTCTGCCGAATCGCCTCCGGCCCAGCCTGATAGACTCAGAAGACACCCGACGCGAGGTGGCCTCCATGGCGCAGACCGTTCAGGATCCCCAGACTGTTGAGACGCTCGCCGCGGTTGCCCGGTTCAACGAGGCGTTCGACCGCCATGACGTGGATGGCGTGATGGCGGCGATGACGGACGACTGCGTCTTCGAATCGACGCCACCGCCAGACGGCGCCCGCTACGAGGGGCAGACCGCGGTCCGACAAGTGTGGCAGGAGTTCTTCGACAGCTCGCCAACGGCGGCATTCGAAGCCGAGGAGACCTTCGCCGCGGGCGATCGCTGCGTCGTTCGCTGGCGGTATCACTGGCAGGACCCGGACGGCACCAGCAGCCACGTCCGCGGCGTGGACCTGTTTCGAGTGCGAGACGGCAAGGTGGCCGAGAAGCTCGCGTACGTGAAGGGCTGATCGACCGGGATGCGGCGCTCATCGTGAGGACGCTGGGAGAGCTGCTCCGGCCATTGCCGGCGGCGCGCCTGGTGCACGGATCGCCAGACACGCCGATCGGCGGGATCGCCTTTGACTCCCGCCGCGTCCAGCCAGGCGACCTGTTCGTCGCGATGCCGGGCCTGGTCAACGACGGGCGCGCGTTTGCCGCCCAGGCGGCCGAGCGTGGCGCGGCGGCCGTCGTGGCTCAGTCGCCCCTGCCCGACGTCACGGGGCCCGCGCTCGTTGAAGTGCCGAGCGCCCGGCCCGCCCTGGCCGATCTGGCAGCGGCCTTCCACGACGATCCGTCGAGTCGCCTGACACTCGTCGGCGTCACCGGCACTGATGGCAAGACGAGCGTGACCCAGCTCATCTCTGCCGTGCTCGAGGCGGGCGGACGACGAACTGCCTGGCTCACGACGGTGGACCTCAAGATCGGGGAGGAGCGGCGGCTCAACGCCTACAGCCACACCACGCCCGAGGCGGTCGGCGTGCAGGGGTTTCTGGCTGAGGCCGCGGACGCCGGCGCCGACGTTGCCGTGCTGGAGACCTCGTCGCACGCGCTGGCGCAGGACCGAGTTCGCGGCTGCCAGTTCGACGTGGCCGTCTTCACGAACCTGAGTCCCGAGCACCTGAACTACCACGGCACGCTGGAGGCGTACCGCGACGCCAAGGCGCACCTGTTCGCCATGCTCGGCGAGCCGACCTCGAAACGCGGGCCACGCACGGGCATCGTGAACGCTGACGATCCCGCCTCTGCCGCCATGCGCGCCGCCTGTCCCCAGCCGGTCCTGAGCTATGGAGTGCGCCAGCCGTCCGATGTGCGGGCCACGGACCTGGAGCTGCACGAGCGCGGCGCGATCTTCACCCTTCAGACGCCGACCGGCGCTGCGCGGGTCTCCACGCGACTGCTGGGCCGCTTCAACGTGCTGAACTGGCTGGCAGCGGCGACCGTCGGCCACGCCCTGGGCATCGGACCCGAGCTGGTTGCGACGGCGGCCAGCGCACTGCCGCCCGTGCGCGGACGGATGGAGCCGGTGGAGGCCGGTCAGCCGTTTTCAGTGATCGTCGACTTCGCACACACGCCCCAGGCGCTCGCGAATGCGCTCCAGACCGTCCGCCAGCACACCCGCGGCCGGGTGCTGCTCGCCTTCGGACTGGCCGGCGAACGCGACCCCGCCAGCCGGCCCGTGATGGGTCGCCTGGCAGCGGAGATGGCGGACTTCTTCGCCATCACCACCGACGATCCGCTGTTCGAGGACCCAGCCGACATCGCGGCGGCTATCGCCGCCGGGGCGCAGGCTGCCGGGGCGACCGAAGGTGAGCGCTTCGCGATCCAGTTGGATCGGCGCGAGGCGATCCGGACCCTCTTGGAGCGGGCGGAGCCCGGCGACTGCGTGCTGCTGGCCGGCAAGGGGCATGAACCCCGCATGCTGGTGCGAGACCAGCGCCTGCCCTGGGACGATCGCGCCGCGGCGCTCGAGCTGCTCGAAACGCTCAACCGGTCGGCCCGCTGAATCCGCCGAGCACCCCTTCGGCGGGTGGGTGTGACCGACTCTTGTTGAGGTGGTCGTCGTAGGGTCCGCGGGTGGTCTGCAACATCTTTGGGGCACACCCTCGTCGGGTCGAGGCTCCGCCAGGCCGTATAATCTCCGCCGATGATCCAGGTGCCGTCTGATGAGCCCGACTACTACGCGGTGCTGGGTGTCTCGCCAGACGCCACACCCGCGCAGATCGAAGTCGCCTATCGAAGATCGGCCGCCCGCCGCATGCACGCCACGTTCCGCCCGGATCGCGCGGCCCGCGAGCTCGCGCGCATCAACGCGGCGTACGCCGTGCTTGGCTACCCGGACCGCCGGGCCGACTACGATGCTCGTCTCGCCGCCCCGAAGCTTCCCGCGGTGTTCGATGACCCCCTCCTGCTCGAGGGGCCCCCGCCGACCGGAAAGAGCCTTGGCCGGCGACAGCAGCTTCCGCGAGTGACGCTCGGCAAGACCGCCCGTACCAGCAGCCTGGAAGCGATCGTCATCCTGCTGGTGGTCGCGGCGTCCGTGTTCGCCGGCTTCCAGATCATCAAGCGGCCCCTTGTGGACCTGTCATTCATCCTGGACGCCGCGGACCGGGTCGGCATCAGCGCTCGTCGCCGCCCAGCCGTCACGCCGGTCATCTCTGTCGCCGCTCCCCAGTCGTCACCCGCGCCCGGTGCCTCGCCGGTCGCCGTCGCCGTTTCAAGCCCGGAGGCAGCTTCTGGCCCGCTCGGAGCGGTGGCCGGTGGAGCGAGCCGGTACGCCGGCTCAGACGTGCGTGTCTCCGATGGCACCCCGACCCGCGATTCGACCATCAGCATCGGCCTGACGCTCATGCGAGCCGGCGCGCCGGCCGAGGGCGCTCTGGTGTACCTGATTGCGCACTATCGAACGGTAGACGAGCGCTGGCCAGCCAACAACGGCACCACGCCGACCGATAAGAACGGGCAGGCGACCATCAGCTTCAACATCGGCAACGCGTCATCTGGCTACCCGGTCAACGTTGACGTCATCGCGCTGGATGGTGGACAACAGGCCATCTGGCAGACCTCGTTCACGCCGAGGTAGCCGGTGCGACAGACCGACGCGTATCCAATCCTGATAGAGGAGCCTGCATCCGTGCGACGTCGCGCGCGGCAAGCCGACGACCCACTCCAGCGTCCCCAGCCACGCCCCTTCGCGGAGACGCCCCACGCCCGCGCGTTGCTCAGGCCGGGCCCCCTCTCGGAGGTGACAGCGTGGTGCTGATCGAGGCGCCGGCGAGCTCCGGCAACCTCGGCTCGGGCTTCGACGCACTGTCGCTCGCGCTGGACATCTGCCTGCGCGTGCGGGCAGAACCGGCAGATCGAGTGAGCGTGCGGACGGCCGGTCACGGCGAGGGACAGCTTGCCACAGACGCGAGCAATCTGGTCTACCAGGCGGTCTGCTGCGTCTACGCGAGCACCGGCCGGTCGGCGCCGATGCTAGCCATCGGCTGCGAGAACCCCATTCCCCTCAGTCGCGGCATGGGCAGCAGCAGCGCCGCGATCATCGCGGGGCTCATGCTAGGCAACGCGCTTCAGGACAACCCGCTCTCGGTTGACGACCTGCTAGTACTCGGCACGGAGATGGAAGGGCACCCGGACAACGTATCAGCCTGCTTGCTGGGCGGCGTACAGGTGAGCATCGAGCGCCGGGGCCGGATCCTCCACAGCCGGGTGCCGGTGGCGCTCGAGCTGCGGGCGGTCCTCTTCATCCCGGACTTCGCCATGGACACGCACCAGGCTCGCCGCCTCCTGCCGCGGCAGGTTGGTCTCGGAGACGCGGTGTTCAACCTCGGGCGCTCTGCCCTGCTGGTCGCGGCGCTCGCCAACGGCCAGCGCGAGCTGATCGGCGCCTCGATGGAGGACCGCCTCCACCAGGGGCCGCGCTCCGCCCTGTTCCCAGCCATGCCGGTCATGCTAGAGGCGGCTCTGGAGGCTGGCGCCGTGGGCGCATGCCTCTCCGGCGCTGGCTCCACGATTCTGACGCTGGTCGACGGGGATGCCGCGCCCGTCGACGAAGCTCTTCGGCGCTGCGCAGCCGCGTACGGCGTCGGAGGCCAGACCCGGATCGCGGCCATTCGCCCTATGGGCGCTCAGGTACTGACGACATGAGTGTTCTCGTTCAAAAGTTCGGCGGCTCCTCCCTGGCCACCGCCGACCGCATTCGGAATGCCGCCCGCCGGATCGCGGCGACGCTCGACGAGGGGCACCAGGTGGTCGTCGTCGTCTCGGCGATGGGCGACACGACGGACGACCTCCTCGCGCTGGCCCACGAACTGTCAGACGAGCCGCACGATCGCGAGCTCGATCACCTCCTGGCCACCGGCGAGCAGGTCTCGGCGAGCCTGATGGCGATCGCCCTGCGCGCCATGGGGCGGGCCGCGGTCTCGCTGACCGCCGGCCAGGCTGGCATCAAGACCAACCGACTGTTCACCCGCGCCCGCATCACCGACGTGGACTCGGCACGCCTCCGCCGCGAGCTCAACAACGGCCACGTGCCAATCGTCACCGGCTTCCAGGGAATCACCGAGGATCTGGACATCACCACCCTGGGACGCGGCGGCTCCGATACGACGGCCGTCGCGCTGGCCGCTGCCCTGGGCGCCGAGCGGTCCGAGATCTACACCGACGTCGAAGGCGTGTACACCGCCGATCCGCGCGTGGAGCCCGGCGCCCGCCCGATGGCGCAGATCTCGTACGAAGAGATGCTCGAGCTAGCTCAACTGGGCGCTCGGGTGATGCACCCGCGAGCCGTCGAACTGGGCGAAGTCTACGGCGTGCCGATCCTGGTGCGCTCCAGCTTTGGCGCGGGGCCCGGCACGCTCATTCTACAGGAGGACCGCGTGGAAGTCCGCAGGAACGTCCGCGGCATCGCCCACGACGAAGACGTTGGCAAGATCACCGTCCTGCACGTCCCGGACCGTCCGGGCATCGCCGCGGCGATCTTCACCCCATTGGCCGAGGCCGGCATCAGCGTCGATACGATCGTCCAGAACGCCGGGCTCGACGGCTCGACCGACCTATCCTTTACTGTGGGCCGGTCGGACCTGACCAGGGCGATGCGCATCGTGGAACCGGTCGCGTCGGACATCGGCGCGAAGGGACTGGACCGGAACGATCAACTCGCGAAGGTCTCGATCGTCGGGACCGGTATGCAGAGCGCGCCCGGCTACGCCGCCAAGATGTTCGAGACGCTCTCAGCGTCTGGCGTCAACATCGAGATGATCACGACGTCAGACATCCGGATTACCTGCATCATCGCCCGTGAGCAGACCGCCCAGGCCGTGCGGGCATTGCACGCGGCGTTCGAGCTGGATCAGGCCTGACGGACCTCGACCGCGAGCGACGATGCAGCCAGCACGCACCGTCAGGGCCGGCTGGACTCCAGCGACGGCGGGCCACCGTGCTGGCGACGATAGGGATGCAGCCAGCACGCACCATCAGGGACGGGTGGATCCGTAGCTGCTCGAGCGCGGCGTGGCCGTTCGAGCGACTACACTTGTACCGCGACGCGGCTCGCGCCGCGTCCAGATCTTGGGGGAGCCGGTGCGCCAGGTGTGGTTGAGGCAGACCGCCGGAGCGGTTGTCAGCGCAGTGCTGGCCCTGAGTGGTCTCTTGCCGGGCATCACGCGGGCCGCGCCACCCGAGGGGCTGGTGATCGGTGCGAGCGGCGCCTGCCTGAACCGCCAGGGCGGCTGGAGCGGCTTTCGCATCAACTACGAGTTCCTGTGGCACCGCCCAACGGACAGCCCGGACCTGCCTGAGAGCATCGTCATCGGCGGGACCTATAGCGTCTACCTCCACAGCGCCTCCGACGACGCCACCGAGACATTGTTCTCGTTCCCCTACGGCTTCAGCCTCGACAGCGGCGCTGTCGAACTGCGCGCGGATCGCCACTCACCCCGAGAGCCGCACTGGATGGTCGATTACGTCAAGCTCGTGACGAGCTGGAAGATCGACGAGACCGGCGCCACGGGCCAGGAGGAGACGGTCTTGAATTGCGATACCACTCCGCCGCCGCCCGACAAGCAGCCGATCACGCGTCAGGCGGCGCCGCCGGGTCCGAGCGCCGCGGGAGGCACCGACTTGCCGAACGGGACCCCGGAACTCTTCGCGGTGACAACCACGCCGCCAAGGTATCCCGGCCTGATCGTCGATTCACAGCTCCAGTGCACGCTGACCCGGGGCGGTCGGGCAGGACATCTCATCGGCTACTCCTTGATCATGACCAACGACGGCTCAGACGGCCGTCTGAGCCAGGGGGTGACGGCGGCTGGCGTGCTGCGACTGTACCGGCGCGCGGCAGGCGCGGAGTACGCGCTCGAGCAAGAGCGCCAGTTCGCGCAGTTCATGAAGCCGAACGAGACGACCGACCTGACGGACTGGCTGAGCACAGAGCAGCCCTCCGACGCGGCGGCCGTGAAGCTGGAGGTGGATTGGCGCACGACGCCTGGCAGCGAGGTGGATCCAGGTGCGCCGATCGAGCGACACTCGCGCAGCACGGCCTGCACCAGCGGCTAGCGGTGCAGCTGCTGCCCGTGGGGCGCGGCCCGGATGGCAGCTCCGTCGACGGCAGGGCCGCGCCAGGTGACCAGCGGCGCGGCCGCTACCCGCGGGGAACGGCGGCCCTTCGGACCGGCGGACGGATGCGTCAGTCGTCAGCGCGGCTGAGACGCTACACTTCATGAACGAGCGAGCGCCCCCGGAGCTCGCGGAACGGAAGTGACGAGGCGGCCTTGCGAAACAGGCGGGAGATGGATCCCGAGATCCGCGACGCGTACGAGAGCGCCCCGGGCTGGCGGGAGCGGCTTGGCGAGGCATGGTCGCGACTGACGGCGAGCCTGGGGGCGTCCAACCACGCGCAGGCTGTGCCGATGGACCGCTACCATGGCAGCGGTGCGCCAGTGGCGCCGTACGGCACGCGCAGGGTTCGGAGCCGCGCGGTGCAGAGCGGCCAGCGCACGACGGTGACGGCCGCGGCGATCTTCGTCCTCGTCCTGGTGTTCGCCGTGCTCGCCTGGTTCCTGATCCAGAGCTTCCAGCCCCGGTCTGCCAGCAACACGCAACCAGCGCCAGCGCCCACGGCCGCCGCGAAACCGGTCGGGCCCGTCGCTCCCGAGGCGAGCGCCTCACCCCTCGTGGTCCTGCCGACCGCGGCGCCTGGCGGCAGCGCACGGGCGACCCCTTCACCCGCGGCCACCAGAGCTCCCGAAGAGCCAGCGCCAAACGCCGCCCCGCCTGGCCCGCCCGCGCCTACCGCGACCAGCCCAGCTCAGCGGATCTACGAGGTGAGAGCCGGGGATACGCTCGGCAAGATCGCCGCCCAGTACGGCACGACGGTCGAGGCCATCGCCCGTGAGAACGGCATCAGCGACCCAACCAAGCTGAGTATCGGCCAGAAGCTCCGCATTCCGTAGGCGACCCCTGTCGCCACGAGAATGCAGCGCCCCGGTGGGTCAGGCACCACCGCTCTCGCGTCAACGGAATGGCGACACCACACCTATCATCCCGAGCATCACTCTGCCATCCTGACCGCCCCCTTGTTTCCTGAGCGCCCCCCTTGTCTTCCTGAGCGCCAGCGAAGGATCACGCAGTTGTGAACCACCCTATCGGAGTCGACCATTCCGTGAACCGTAGGGTGGGTTCTGCCCACCACCTCCGAATTGACGAGGAGCGCGCTACGATTGATCGGCTGGTCCGGCGCCATCTAACAGTCTCTTACCGGGTGATCCTTCGCTGGCGCTCGTGATGACAGGTTGTGTCGGGATGACATCGGCCATGGGGCTGGCCGCCCCGGGACGGCTGGGGAGAATGCGAACGGCCCGGGAGCTTACGCCCGCGGGCCGCTCTGTGGATCGCTGTTACCTTCCGAGGATCAGCCCGGCTGGAAGCCCCAGGTCAGGTCGGAGGCCGGGAGCTGGTTCGGGCGATTGATCCAGAGCGGGCGGCAGGGGTTGTACTGCCGGTAGAAGTTCGAGCCCTGCATCTGAGCGTCCAGGTCTGGCGGCAGGTTGTTGCCGGTGATGACGCTCTTGAACCAGTCCGCCAGCAGGATACGCTGGGTGATGCGCGTGGTGCCGTCGAAGTGCATGATGCCGCGCTGGTACCGCTGATAGATGAAGTTCGCGTTGTTCGGGTCCACCCGCGGCGCACTGGTTGGCACACCCCAGATCTCAAGGTTCAGCAGCGGGAGCAGATCGGGATTGCCGCGACTGCCCTCGAAAGCATCCTCGAGTCGGACGGTGTTCTGGAACGTGCTGAAGAAGCGTACCGGCTGTGAGTTAAACGTCTCGGGCGCGTTCGCCCGGACGAAGTCGATGATCGCCTGACCGTAGTTCGGCGAGCCAGCCACCGGCGCTGAGGTTGCCAGGTTCCGGTCGAACGAGGGGAAGGTCGAGAAGTTGATCTGATCGACAGGCATGAGACCCGGGTCGAGCAGGTTCATGGTGCGCGCCGAGCCCGCCTGAGCCAGAGCGTCCATGAAGGCTTGTGCCGCGTCATCGTAGCCGCGGGGGATGACCCGGCCAGTAGGGCTGATCTGGACGATGAGGCCCTGGAAGAACTGGGACTGGAAGCCCAGGAACATGATGGTCCGGGAGACTGGCAGGCCGAACGTCCGCTCGGCGCCACGGTGTGCGAAGTAGTTCCAGATCAGGTCGTTGTCGATGCGGTAGCCGGTCGCCGAGAAGTAGCGGTTGTCGTGGAGCACCGCCGGCGCGCCAGTCGGGGCGGGGCACGTGCCAGTCCCGCCGGTCTGCTGAACTGGCTGCGTCGGGGCCTTTACTGGCGTCGCGGTTGGTAGCGGGGCGGGGCTGCTGCTGCCCCCGCCGCCGTTGTCGCCGCCGTTATCCCCGCCATTGTCACAGTTCCCGTTGTCCCCGCCGTTGTCCCCGCCGTTATCGCCCCCGTTATCGCCGCCGTTGTCCCCACCATTGTCGCCGCCGTTGTCCCCCTCGTTGTCGCCGCCATTGTCCCCGCCATTGTCCCCCTCGTTGTCGCCGCCGTTGTCGCCATCGTTGTCCGCGGCGAGCACGGAGGCGAAGGTGATCCTTGGCAGACTGAACGCTACCGTGCCGGTGGAAGGAGCGTAGCTGCAGTTGTTGTTATCATCCCCGCCATTATCCCCGCCGTTGTCCCCACCGTTGTCGCCGCCGTTGTCCCCACCGTTGTCCCCGCCGTTATCGCCACTGTTGTCCCCGCCGTTATCGCCACTGTTGTCGGCGCCGAGCGGCGCCGCCTTCGCAACGCTGGAGCTCTGCCTGGAGGCAACCTGCTTTGGACCGGGCTCGCTCACGGAGCGCAGGACACCCAGGGCCATGGCGCCAACGAGCACGCCAACGACCAGCAAGCGCGTGAGAACGGACATACGCCGCTGTATCAACTCTCTCCTCCATCTACCAGAGCGCAAGCAAGTACAGGCGGCTTCGGCGCACCGCTCGACGAAGCCCCACCGCCGTGGCGGCCGAACTGGAGGCTCGGGGATCCCCCATCGATGCGCACCGAGCACCAGCCAGAAGCGAAGGCATTTCCGGTGTTTCAAACGCTACTGGAGAGCGACGCAGCCCACATGGGCACAGCGGCTCCGCTGTAACGCAACGCCGATTGTACTCCCTAACGAGTCGTTCTTTGGACGGCCTCGCGATGACGAGGGTTACAATCCAGTCTCAGCCCGCCGGCCACGACACCCGTCTGCTGCCTGCCCGTTCGTGCTCGTTATGGGGACGTTCCCCGTGAATTGCGCGGCGCCATGATCCGGGTCGCGGTGCCGAATGGCCCGAGCGTCGCGATGAGGCGCATGACGCTCCGACCAGAGGCTCAGGCTGACCCTGCGATTGGCGCGTCCGGTCCGTCCGGCGCTACAATCCGGCCTCACTCAGACGCCGATGTAGCTCAGAGGTAGAGCAGCCGCCTCGTAAGCGGCAGGTCGTCGGTTCGAATCCGACCATCGGCTCCGTCGGTCCCGATTCACGTTGGATCCGCGGCAGGTCCGTCTCCGTTGCCCCCGCGCAGCCAGTCGCGAATGGGCCAAGATATCGGTAGCGTCGAAGCGGTATTCACCGGTTAAAACGAGTTGCTTGCCAGCGGCCGGACTGATACGCTGGGCGAGACGAAGACGAGAACCAGCGCCCTTTCAGCAATCAGGACCAGCGACCGCACACACCTGTCGTTCCACACACTCAGCACGCCCTGGTTTACGCCGACGGCGCGCGTCTGCCGCGTGCCGTGCCGGCGAGCGGGACGGTGCAGGGATCGAGCGTCTGTCCGCGACTCATGCGACGCATCGTTCTTTACGTCTCTGTGAGCCGTCGTGGGTCTGGCCGTTGCTATACTGACGGTGTTGGGGAGCCACCGATGAAGATTCTGCTCGGCAAGGACGTCGCGGGTCTGGGTAAGGCTGGCGAGATCAAAGAAGTGGCGGATGGCTACGCCCGCAACTTCCTGCTACCCCGCCGACTGGCGGTTCCGGCCACCGAGGGGGTGCTAAGGCAGGTTGCCGACCGGAAGGCAAACCAGGACCGCAAGCAGGCTGCCGAGGAGCGCAAGACGCAAGATCTGGCGGTCAGACTGGCCGAGTCCCCGCTGGTCATCAAGGCCAGAGTCGGTAGCCAGGGGCGACTGTACGGCTCCATCACCGCCGCTGACGTGGCCGACGCGTTGAGCCACGCCTTGAAGGAAGAGATCGATAAGCGGCGGGTGGAGCTCGTCGAGCCGATTCGCACCATCGGGTCGCACGAAGCGACCATCAGACTGGCCCGGAACGTCACCGCTCGGTTCAAACTCGACGTTCAGGCCGAGTAGCCGAGGCTCTCAGGCTCCCACGGAGCCGCCCCACGCGCCATGGCCATCGACGACCTGGTCCCAGAGTCCGCACCGCTCGTCGCCCCACCCTACGATGTCGAGCAGGAAGAGGCGATTCTCGGCTCAGTGCTGCTCGACCCGGAGTCGCTCGGCCTCATCGCCCACACGCTGAAACAAGAGCACTTCTACCGCGAACGGAACGGCGAACTGTTCGCTGCCATGATGGCGCTCTACGACCGTCGGGCGAAGATCGACGTCCTGACCGTCTGCGACGAGCTCGGCCAGCGCGGCTCGCTCGACCGGGTCGGCGGGCAGCAGTACATCTGGACCCTCTACGGCGCCGTGCCGACATCCCTGCACGTCGAGCAGTACGCCGAGAACGTCGTGCGCATGGAGTTCATGCGACGCCTGATCACAGCCGGACAGGAGATCGTCCGGCTGGGCTACCGGGACGCGGAGAGCTCGCAGAGGACGCTCGAACGGGCGGAGCGCCTGTTGCTGGACGCCGCGAGCGGCCAGGGGTCACGCGATTTCTCGTCCCTGGCCGATATCCTCAGCGAGTACATGGACAGTCTCGCCGCCCTCGAGGGCGACGAGGACCGGCTCCGGTTCGGCCTGCCGACCGGCTTCATCGATCTTGACAAACTGCTCGGCGGCCTGCAGCGCGGAAACCTGGTGATCCTCGCCGCCCGACCGGCCATGGGTAAGACCAGCCTGGCACTCAACGTCGCCGCCCAGGCGGCGATCAAGAGCCGCGCCCGGGTTGCCATGTTCAGCCTGGAGATGTCCAAGCACGAGCTGGCCGCGCGCCTGCTCTCCACGGAATCCGGCGTCGATTCGACCCGCCTGCGCGGCGGTCACCTGAATCAGACAGAACTGGCGCGCCTGAGCAATGCCCTGGCCACTCTGAGCGAGACGGAGTTCTACATCGACGACACAGCCGGTATCGCCATCTCCGAGCTGCGCTTCAAGGCGAAACGACTCGCGTCGTTCACCAACGTCGATTTGATCGTGTTGGACTACCTGCAGTTGGTCCAGGGCACCAAGTCCGACAACCGGGTGCAGGAGATCTCAGAGATCTCGCGCTCGCTGAAGAACCTCGCGTTGGAGCTGCACCTGCCCGTGCTTGCGCTCTCACAGCTTTCCCGCGCGGTGGAGTCGCGCACGCCGAGAATCCCCCAGCTCTCCGACCTCCGCGAATCCGGCAGCATCGAGCAGGACGCGGACGTCGTGCTCTTTATCTACCGCGACGACTACTATAATAAGGACAGCGAGCAGAAGGGCATCGCGGAGATTCACGTCGCCAAGCACCGCAACGGCCCGACCGGCGAGGTGCGCCTGCTGTTCAACGACCGGAACACTCGGTTCCTGAATCTCCAGGCCGACCGCGAGTGAGTGCGCCATCGACGTTCCCGGGTTTTCCGGACCGCCTGAGCTACATCCCGCTGCCAGCCCCGTTCTTCGGCCAACTGCTGCGGGAGATCGACGACCTGGCGGAGCTCAAAGTCTGCCTCCACATCTGGCGGCTGCTCCAATCCCAGCGACAGCCGCCGCGCTTCGTGCGCCGCGCCGCGCTGGCCGCCGACCGCGGGCTGCTGCTCGCGATTCGCCGCCCGAGCGAGGACGCTCACCAGACGCTCGACGCGGCCCTGGAGCAAGCGGTGGAGCGCGGTGTCCTGCTGCGCCTGAACGTCACGACCGAAGGGCGGGAGGAAACGCTTTTCTTCCTCCACATGCCGGCCAATCGAGTGCTGATCGATCGAGTCCAGCGCGGGGAGGCCTGGCTTGGTCCGTTCGAGCCAATCCCGGCGACGATGATCCCCGAGTCGCTGCCGCGCCCCGGCATCTACGAGCTGTACGAGCAGAATGTCGGCCTCCTGACGCCGCTGATCGCCGAGGAGCTGCGGGAGGCGGAGCTGCGCTACCCGCCCGAGTGGGTCGAGGCCGCCTTCCGCGAGGCCGTCTCGTACAATAAGCGCAACTGGCGGTACATCCGCGGCATCCTCGAGCGGTGGGAGTCGCAAGGCAGAGGTGAGCATGGAGAAGCTCGGCGACGTACTGGGCCGCCTGAAGACGTCTCCCGGTTCTATGAGGGCATCGCTCGCGGCCGCATCAAGCGCTGAGGACGCGGCGCTCGAGCTGCCCGCGGAGCCACCAGACTGCCCGCGCTGCCTCGACGCGGGCTTCCTGCGCCGCGACGTACCGGTAGGGCACCCGGACTTCGGCAAGATCGTCCCCTGCGTCTGCCGCGCCGAGCAGATCGCCGAGCAACGACGGACCAGACTGCGCCGCGCAGCCCAGCTCGGCGCGCTCGAACGCCTGCGCTTCAACACCCTCTTGCCTGACGGTCGGCGAGCCGAGGGCTCCAGCCAGCGCCGCTTCCGGGCCGCCCTCGAGCAGGCGAAGCGCTTTGCCGAGCATCCCGAAGGCTGGCTGGTCCTGCTCGGGCCGGCGGGCCGTGGCAAGACTCACCTGGCGGCGGCGATCGTCAATGAGCGACTTGACCACGGCGAGCCGGCCGTCTTCGCCGTCGTGCCCGACCTGCTCGATCACCTCCGGCTGACGTTCGCCCCCACCAGCGAGGTGGCGTTTGACGACCTCTTCGACTCGGTCCGCACCACGCCTCTGCTCGTGCTCGACGACCTTGGAAGCCACGCCAGCACGCCGTGGGCGCAAGAGAAGCTGTTCCAGCTCCTGAACTACCGCTTCGCCGCCCAGCTCCCGATGGTCATTACGTCAAGCCAGCGGATCGAGGAGCTGGACGAGCGGCTGCGCGCGCGCCTGGCGGACCCACAGCTCTCGCTGGTCTGCCAGGTGGACGACTGGGATCCCGCCCTGCCGCTCGGCGTTGGCGGACTTGGTAACGGCCAGCTCCGACAGATGACGCTTGATAGCTTCAACACCCACGCCCACAGCGGGAACGACGACGCCAACGGCAACCTGGTCCGGGCACGTGAGTTCGCTCGCCGGTTCGCGGACGATCCGCGCGACTGGATCGTCTTCTTTGGCCTTCCGGGTCGGGGCAAGACGCACCTGGCAGCGGCGATCGCCAACGAGCGGCTCGGCAAGGGCTTCGACGCCGTCTTCATCACAGCCCCGGACCTGCTCGACCATCTCCGGGCCACCTTCGCGCCGGACAGCCGCATCTCCTACGACCGGGCCTTCGAGGCGATCCGCTCCACGCCGCTCCTCATTCTGGACGATCTCGGAGCGCAGTCGAGCACGCCGTGGGCGGTCGAGAAGTTGGTCCAGCTCCTGAACCACCGCTATGTCGAACGGCTTCCAACGGTGATTACGAGCAACATCCCGCTCGGAGATCACGACGCGCGGCTGCGCTCGCGCATGCTCGACCCTAACCTGTGCGCCCATTTCTTGATCGACACGCCGCCTTTCGTGGGCGATGTGCCAGCGGGCGCACCGGCTCAGGCGCGGCGACCTCGCGGCCAGGCGCCGCGCAGTCGCTAGCGCCTCCGGAGCGTCAGGGGATATCCACTACCACGGTCCCCAGCTTCGTACCGCTCTCGACCGCGAGGTGCGCCTGCGCGATCCGCTCCAGCGAAAACCGCGCGGCGACGCGGTGCAGCCTTTGACCGCCAGCGAGCCAGCGCCCGACGTCCGCGCATGCCCGGTCCAGCGTCTCCTTCGGCATCTGGTTGAGCAGTACCAGCCGCACCGTCACGCAGCGGCGCATCAGGTCGTAGAACGGGAACACCGGCGTCGGATCGCCAGTCGAGGCGTAGGACGCGATGCTGCCGTTGCGCCGGAGGATTGCCGCGCTCACCGGGAGATTTCCGCCAAAGTCCACGTCCACGATATGGTCCACACCCGCGCCGTTGGTGACTTCCCGCACGCGCGCGGCAACGTCCGCCTCGCGGTAGTTGACGACATGCGCCGCCCCCGCCTCGCGAGCCTGCTCGAGCTTCAGACTGGAGCTGGCGGTGGCAATAACCGTTCCGCCGCCCCAGGCCGCCCACTGCACAGCGTAATGGCCCACCGCGCCAGCGCCCCCGGTCACCAGGACGGTCTTGGACGCCACCGGGCCCTGGGCGAAGACGCAGCAGTACGCTGTCATGCAGGGGATGCCGAAACAGGCGCCGGCAGCGAAGTCCACCGAGTCCGGCAGCGGATGGACCAGCGAGGCGTCGAGGGCGATGTACTGCGCCGCCGTGCCAAACGCTCGCCCGCGCTGGCCGTTGTAGAGCCACACCCGCTGCCCGAGTCGCGAGTCCGGGACACCTTCGCCCACCTGGTCGATCACCCCAGCGCCGTCGCTATTCGGGATGACCACTGGAAACTCCTGCTCGAAGCCGATGCCGGCCCGACGCTTGCAGTCGGCCGGGTTCACCGCCGACGCGACGAGGCGGACGCGGACCTCGCCCGGCCCGGCCGTGGGTGTCGGTCGCTCCCCAACCTCGATCACCTCCCCCGCGGCGCCGAGACGCTCGTACCAGGCGGCCAGCATGGCAGCTCCATTCAGCGTGGTGTCAAGAGCCTGTCGGTCCATCATACGGTAGGGGGCGTCCGTCATCACCACGCGAGCCCCCGTTGATCGCGCCCAGCGCAGCCTGGACCATGCCTCACTCATCCCCTCCCCTCCCCTCCCCAGCGCACACAGCCCCGGCCAGGCGTGCCAGGTAAGGCAGGGAAGGGGACTCATCATGGCTGGGGGGCAACGTTGGCCTGCCCGGGGTCTGCTCCTTCGCCAACCTGTCCGCCCCGGATGCCCGCGGCAACGGCAAGGCGAGGCCTCGCCTTGGCCCGTGGTAGAATGGGGCGCTGGAGGTTGGTGTCTTGGTCACTGCCGTGGTCCTCATCCAGACAGAGCGCGGCCGAAGCACGGAGACGGCCGAAGCGCTGCTTCAGATCGACGCGGTAAAAGAGGTCTACTCGGTCGCTGGCGAGTACGATCTCGTGGCCATCGTGCGCGTCCACCGGTACGACGAGATGGCGCAGATCGTTCCTGAGAGGTTGGCGCGCGTGCCGGGCATCTCTCGCACGACGACGCTGATGGCGTTCCAGCACTACTCGCGCCGCGACCTCGAGCGGATGTGGGGCATTGGCCTGGACGAAGAGGCCGTCGGCTCCTAGCAGGTTCCCCTGAGAAGCGCGCTTTTCCTCCTCTTCCTCGCCCTGCTGAGCATCCTCACCCTCGGCCCCGGCCGGGACGCGGTGAGCTTTGCCTGGTGGTGGTATTCGAACGACACCCCCCCTACTGTCTCCGTGGAAGGTCCGACCGGCGTTGTCCGCGGTGGCCTGACCGCTCGAGCGGTCGTCCAGCCCGGCGACCGGGCCAACGTGGTAGCCGCCGAGCTCGACAGCCAGCCCCTGCCAGCCGAGCGAGTGCTCACGATCGACACCCAGAGCGTGCCGGATGGCGAGCATACGCTGGTCGTCCGTGCCGAAGACCAGTCGCGCCGCGGCAACACATCCAGCGCCAGCTACACGTTCCGCTCAGACAACACCCCGCCACGGGTGGAGCTGACGATCCGGCCGCCCCAGGTGCCTCAAGGGCACAGCTACCTGATCCGCGTTCACACTGACGAGCCGTCCCGGGTCCAAGCGGAGCTGAGCGGGGCACCGCTTTGGCTCTATCAGACGGGAGGCGACGGCTGGACTGTGGGCGGCTTTGGGCCTGACCAGCGCGAGGGTCAGCGACCGCTGCGGGTCACCGTCGAGGACGCCGTTGGCAACACAGCGACGGTGGAGCGAAGCGTCAGGGTGGCGCCGTTCGCGTTCACCGAGGACCACCTCGAGGTGCCGGCCGACCTGGCGGCGCTGCTGTCGCCGAGCGTCCGCTACGACGAGGACGTCCTGCTCCGGGAGGTGTACACGAAGGTGAGCGGCCCGCCACTCTGGCAAGGGCCGTTCAGACGGCCCGTTGGAGGCGAGATCACAACCCAGTTTGGCGAGGTCCGCTACTACAATGGCGGGCCGGCAACGGGCCACCACGGCGGCACCGACTTCGCCGTGTCGCAGCGCACGCCGGTGCTCGCGCCCGCGCGGGGGCGTGTGGTCCTCAAACAGCAGGTCAAGCTGCGCGGCAACGCGCTCGTCCTGGACCATGGCGCCGGCGTCTTCACCACCTACGGGCACCTGGCGGAGTGGCTCGTCCAGCCGGGCGCCGACGTTCAGGCGGGCCAGGAGATCGGGCTGGTTGGAAGCACCGGGCTCTCGACCGGCCCGCACCTGCACTGGGAGATCTGGGTCGGAGGCGAGAACGTCGACGCCATGGAATGGACCCAGACCTCCTTTCCCTGAGCAGCGAGGCCGGCTCTCGCAGCTCGCCTTCTTGAACTCGCCGCGTCCTCTGCAGGTTCCCGGACGTGCACGATC
>JADZDV010000584.1 GCA_020850915.1 Chloroflexota bacterium
CCATGAGCAAGTGGGTCAACGAGATGCAGATCCGCAACTCGGCGGCCCAGTTCGGCACGGAGAGCGACGTCGTTCGCCTCTTCAACACCTACGGGCCGGGCGAGCACTATAGCCCCTACCGCTCGGTCAACTGCCGCTTCGTCTATTGCGCCCTCCACGGCATCCCCTGGACCGTCTTCCGAGGCCACGCCCGCACCTCCACCTCCCTGGCCGACACCGTCACCACCCTGGCGAACATCGCCGACCGCTTCCGCCCCGGCGAGACCTACAACATCGGCGGCGAGGCGATGCACACCATCGAGGAGCTATCCGACGTCGTGCTCCGGGTGACCGGCGCCGATCCTGCCCTCGTGACCTACCGCGAACCGGAGCAGCTCACCACCCGCGCCAAGCTGGTGGACACCTCGAAGGCCGTGCGTGACCTCGGCCATCGCAACACCGTGGATCTCGAGACCGGCATGCGCCTCACCGCCGATTGGATGCGGGATGTCTATCGCCTTCGCTGAGACACCCGCGCCGCGCCGAGGAGGCTCGCGCCGGCCGCGGGTGCTCCTGGTGGTCGGCTCGCGGCCGAACTTCATGAAGGTCGCGCCCCTGGTCTGGGCGCTCGACCGCCAACAAGATGCGCTCGACTACGCGCTCGTCCACACCGGCCAGCACTATGACGACAACATGTCAGACGTCTTCCTGCGCGAGCTGGGGCTGCCGGCGCCCGACGAGCAGCTTGGCGTCGGCTCGGGGAGCCACGCGGACCAGACTGCGCGGGTGATGGTGCGCTTCGAGTCGGTCATGCTGGAGCGGCGGCCCGACCTGGTGGTGGTCGTCGGCGACGTCAACTCCTCGCTCGCCTGCGCCCTGGTGGCGGCCAAGCTCTGCTGCCCGGTGGCCCACGTGGAGGCCGGCCTCCGCTCGTTCGACCGAACAATGCCGGAGGAGGTCAACCGCGTCCTGACCGACCACCTCGCCGACCTGCTCTTCACCCCATCGGCGGATGCCGACGAGAATCTCCGCCGCGAAGGTATCTCGTCGGAGCGCATCCACCTCGTCGGCAACGTCATGATCGACAGCCTGGTGCGCCTCCTGCCAGCCGCGGACTCGCGTCCAACTCTCGCCCGCCTCGGTCTCACGCCTCGCGGCTACGTCCTGGTCACCCTTCACCGGCCGAGCAACGTGGACCGGGAGGAGCCGCTGCGCCGCCTCGGGGCCAACCTCGACGAGATCGCCGCCCGCCTGCCGGTTGTCTTCCCCGTCCACCCCCGCACGGCCCAGCGGCTGGAGCGAGCCGGCCCGCGGGCAGGACCTGGCGTGCGCCTGCTGGAGCCCCAGGGGTACCTGGACTTCCTGAATCTCCAGCGCTCCGCGGCCGCCGTGGTGACCGATTCCGGCGGCATCCAGGAGGAGACGACCTATCTCGGCGTCCCCTGCCTCACCGTCCGCCCCAACACCGAGCGCCCGATCACCATCGAGCGCGGCACGAATCGCCTGGTCCGTCCCGGCCACGACCCCCTGCCGCCGGCCGTGTTCGAGGCGCTCGCCGCGCCCGCCTCCCCGCGTCGGCCGCCGCTCTGGGACGGTCGGACTGGTGAGCGGATCGTCCAGGCGCTCGCCTCGTGGGCAGAGGCCCAGCCGGTGGTTGGGATGGCGCATGAGTAGGGTCTATGCCGACGCGCCCTCGCTGCTTTACGTGGCAGACTTCCCGCCCTCCGAGCACCGCGGGGGCACCATCCTCGTTCGGCGGCTGCTAGAGGGCTACCCCCCAGATCGCCTGACTGTCGTCGCCGGCACGCACGCCGCCGGCCTCGCACCGCCGGACAGTCTTCTGCCGTGTCGCCACGTGCTGGTGCCGACCACCAGCCAGACCGGACGGTGGGGCACTGGTCGCCTCAAGAGCGCCCTGGACTGGCTGGCACTGCCGTTCGTCGGCCTTCTGGCTGTGCTCCTCGCCCGGCGGAGTCAGGCTCAGATGATCTTCACCGTCGCGCACGGGCAGCTCTTCCTAGCCGCCGCGCTCGCCTCGATGATCAGTCGCCGCCCGCTGATGATGGCCATTCACGACGACTGGGTTGGCTC
Organism: Chloroflexota bacterium; assembly: GCA_020850915.1. Next base: position 2,071 of record JADZDV010000584.1, read on the forward strand.
GCACCGGCGCAGCGGTCTGCTCCTCCGCTACTTCGCTCCTGCCATCTTCAGGTGGGCGATTGGACGCGCATCGCTGGTGCACGCGGTGAGCAGAGGCATGCAGGAAGACCTCAAGGCGCGCTACGGCATCGACTCGGTCGTCCATCTCCCAGCCGCGGCGGCAGCCCTCGCGTCGTCGCCACCTTCCGGGGGGAAGCGGAATGCCTGCCAGAGCGCTGCGCCAATGCGCATCGGGTATGCCGGAACTCTGACGGGCGTCGTCCAGCCGGGGCTGGAGCTGCTCTCGGATCTTGTGAGCGATCCAGACGCCGCTGTCGCGGTTGGCCGCTCCTGTGAGCTGCACCTGTTCACGCCCGAGCGTCTCTTCTCCCGGTCGTCCCCGCGCCTGATCCAGCGCGGCTGGCTAGCCGAGCATGAGCTGCGCGACGCGCTGTCCGATCTGGACCTGCTCTACCTTCCGTTCTCGTTCGATCCAGGCCTGGCCTACCTGACCGAGCGTTCCTTCCCGTCGAAGCTGCCGACCTACCTGGCCGCCGGCCGGCCGGTTCTCGTGCACGCGCCAGCCTCTTCGACCATCGCACAATTTGCAGGCACGGAGGGATTCGCCGAGATCGTCACCGACCCGAGCCGGCCAGCGCTGCTCGCCGCCCTGGCGCGGCTCGGTCGGGACACGCGCCACCGCGACCGCCTGGCGGCGGCGGCGCATGCCACCTTCCGCGCGCACCATGACCTGGATCGCCAGCGCGCGGAGTTTGCCGAACAGCTTCGGGCGCTCTCCCGTCAGACGTGTATCGAGGCAACAGACCGCGCCGCCGGCGCTATGTGAGCAGGGAAGCTAGATGGCGTCAGGTCTCAAGGGATCCCCACTCAGAATCGCATACGTCACCACCTATGATCCGCGCGACATCAATGCGTGGTCTGGTCTCGGCTTCCATATCGCTCGCTCGCTAGAGCTTCAGGGGTTTCACCTGGAGTACATCGGCCCGCTGGACGTTCGCAGCCCGTTGCTGCCGCGGCTCAAGCGCCGCGCGGTCCGACGGCTGTCGGGCAAGACCTATCTCGTGGACCGCTCCCCCTCCTACGTGGCCGCGCTGGGCCGAGAGGTGAGCAGGAGGCTTTCCGGTCTACAGTTTGACGCCGTCCTCTGCCCGGGCACGTTGCCCATTGCAGCGTTGGAATGTCGCCAGCCCATATTCGTGTGGGCCGACGCTACGTTCGAGTCGCTGGTTCATTCATACCCGGGGTATGGCGGAGTATGCAGGGGTTCATTGATCGAAGGCGACAGAGCAGAGTCCGATGCTCTTCATCGTTCAGCCGGGCTCATGTACGCTTCTTCCTGGGCCGCGAGATCGGCGGTCGAATATTACGGATCAGCGCCCGAGAAATGCCATGTGGTTCCTTTTGGAGCTAACATGAAGTCAAATATCGATAGAGAACACGTTAGACATACGATAGCAAATAGGTCGGATGAA
>JADZDV010000585.1 GCA_020850915.1 Chloroflexota bacterium
GTCTGTTACGACGATACCCCAGGACCTGAAGCTGCGCGGTCTCACGCCGAAGCACATCTTCCGGAAGGCGATGCGCGGCATCCTGCCAGAGCCGATCGTCAAGCGGCCGAAAAAGGGGTTCAACATCCCTGTGGCAACGTGGCTCCACGGTCCGCTGCGCGGACTGGTCGAGGATGTCTTCTCAGAGCGGAGTCTTCGAGACGAGGGCATCTTCAACCCTGCCTATGTGCGGGGATTGCTCGACGAGCATCAGGCGCGGCGCCGGGACCACCGAAAGCTGCTCTGGACACTGCTCGTCTTCGAGCTGTGGCACGCCCGGCTGCGACAGCGTCCGACGCTCGATCTTGCGCCAACCCGCTCCGTCACGCGCCAGTAGGTCCGCTCAGCGGCGGTCGTACCGCAAGATTCGCACGCCCTTGAACTGCTTCTGGGTGGCCCCGTAGCCGTGCCGAGTCAGCCAGTTGCGCGCCGGCTCGCTCATGTCGCCATCGGCCACCGCGTCGAACTCATGTGAGAGCACCAGCCAGATCCGGTCGTGCTGGTCCGCGAACGCCTCCAGGTCGCGGGTTGGCCCGATCAGCCCGCGGTACTTTCCGACCACCTCGTAGGCCACGCGCCAGTCGAACGGCTCGTAGACGTCGGCGTACGGCGCGGCGGGGTTCGTGCCCCAGCGCCAGCCCGCGTAGTACTCGAAGCCGTTCTGGTTCCACTTGGAGATGAAGATGTAGCCATCGCCGGGCCGGGCCTGATCCGTGGTGTACTTCACCGCGTCCCGCCACTCCTCATTCCGCCGCACCTCGTAGGGACCAGCCTGAATGAGGACCGAGAGCGTTGCCAGCACGCCGAAGAGACCGACGGCCAGCATCGGGCGCAGCCGCGCCAGGCCCATCCCGGCGAGCAGCGGCAGAGCCGGCAGGACCGCGAAGAGGTAGCGGTCGTTGAAGATCGGCCGCGCCAGCGAGATCCCAAGCGAGAGCGAAAAAGGCAGGAAGAACCAGGTCAGCAGCATCGCCGCGCGGTACCGGCGGCTCCGAGCCGCGGCGCCGCCGTGCATGAGTCCGTAGATGGCGAGTAGGGCCACGATCACGAGGACGCCGTAGCTCTGGACCGGCATCTTCGCCATCGCGTCGCCGCCGCTGAAGTCGATCAGAAAGTTCCGGGCGTCTGCGAATTTTGGTGGCAGCAGGTGGGACAGCTTGGAGCCGCCGGCATGGTGCATGAAGAACGGGATGAGCTGCAGCCCCGCCGCAACCGAGACGGCGCCGCTGACGACGAGACCCTTCACTGCCCGGCGGTCGCGCAGGAGCAGGACGAAAAGCCCCTGCGCCAGCATGGTGAAGGCGCTGTAGAAATGGCAGTAGAACGCCAGGGCGTTCAGCGCGCCGTGTACCGCCCAGTGCTGCCAGCGGTCGCTCTGGACCGCTCGGTCGAGCGCGATGTACGCGAGCACCGTGAAGAAGCTCAGAGCGGCGTACGCTCGGGCCTCCTGTGACATCAGCACGTGGAACCCGTTGATCGCCAGCAGGCCCGCGGCTGACAATCCCGCCGCGTTCGAGTGGAGTCGTCGTCCCAGCAGGTAGACCGCGGGAATGGCCAGCGAACCGACGATGGCGGAGGGCAGACGAATCAGCCACTCGCTGGCATCCAGGCCGACGATCCGCAGCCAGAAGTGGAGCGCCCAGTAGTAGAGCGTCATGTTGGACTCGACGGTCAGCGCCTGGACCAGGTCCCAGAAGGAGAGGGCGGATGTCCCGACCGCGCTGAGCTCGTCCGTCCAGAAGCCGCGGACGCCCAGGTCCCACAGCCGCAGTCCAAGTCCCAGGAAGATGAGTCCCGATAGGACGAGCGAGGTCGGCAGCCAGGTCACTGAGAGGCCGCGCCGCCGCGCCAGCGGCAGGGCAGTGCGCTCCTGGACGCTCATGGTCAGATCAGTGCTCCGGTGTCCCCTCTAGCGGCTCGACTCGCGACGCGCCGCTGATCGAGGCGGTGCGCGACCCGTCATTACAGGCGCTCCGCGTCCGTCTCAGCGAGACGCCGGCCAGCACCAGGTAGTAGAGCGCAGGCAGGGTCACCGCCACAACCGTCAGAGCGGCGGGAATGCCCAGCGACCCTGCCAACGCGCCGGTGATCGGCGGGCCGGCCAGGAAGCCGAGATCGAGCCCTCCATTGTAGATGCTGGAGGCCAGCCCGAGGTGGACGCCCGGTCGATTGCGCGCCTCCGCCACCTGGGTGGAAGTGGTTACCCTGACCAGGCCACGGCACAGTCCGAGTGCGACGAACGCCGCCAGGAGCAGCGCTTCGTTGGTGGTCGAAGCGATGAGTAGTACCGAGAGGCTCACCATGAGGACGCCGACGTGGTTCAGGATTCGCGGTCCGACAGTGCTCATGAGAAAGCCATACCCGAAGCGAATCGCGGTGGAGGAGTAGGATTTCACCGTCCGCAGCAGGCCGATCAGGGGTAGCGAGATGCCAATGGAGACGGCATAGATCGGGAAGAACACCTCGGCCGCATCGTTGACGGCGTTGATGTAGACCATTAGCAGTGCTCCCAGCCAGACGGAGGCCGGCAGCCGCCGCAAGCTCTCCACTGACCATGGGCTGCCGGCGGGTTCTCGGGCTTGATGCTCCGCCCGCGCCGATGGCGGGACGCGGATGATGAGCGCCAGCACCGCGGCCAGAGCGGCAGGCGCCGCGGCAGAGGCTACGCCGGCCTGGTAGCCGAACCTGTCCGCGACGGTGGCCGCGAGCGGTGCGCCCAGGCCGTAGCCGCTGGAGATCGCCGCGGTGTACCAACTGATCGTCGGACCGAGGTTCGCGGCGCCCGTGCGGACCTCGATCAGGGCCGCGAGAAGGCAGGTCGTGACCACTGCGAGCGCCGCGCCCTGGGCACAGGCCATGAGGACCCGCGCTGGCCAGGCTTCGAGGTAGGCTATGCCGATCGAGGTACACGCGAGCAGCAGCAGTCCAGCGCCGATCAGGATCGGCGCACGATCTCCTCGGTACAGCCCGCCGGCAGGGATCCTGGAGCTGAGCTGCGCTATGCCAACGATAGAGAACAGGCTGCCGATGGACACGAAGTCATAGCCGTCGGCCTTCATCGCCAGCGGCAGCCCCAGCTCGATCCCGCCGCGATTCGTCGTCAGCAGCATCGCGACGCCGAAGATCAGAAACTGCTGTCTCAACGCCCGCCGAGCCTACCAGGGAATCGTACGCGCCAGCAAGACCGATGCCTACCGAAGCCCTGCCAGCTCCTTGATCAGACCGAAGACAGCGGAGAAGTCCTCCTCCTGGCCACGGTTGTTCCGCGCTTCGCTCATCTCCGCGGCGATGGCGATGGCCGGCATCGGAACGCCGAGCCGGCGCGCCGCGGACATGATGAGCGAGAAATCCTTGGACATCAGCCGAAGCGGGAAGGCGGCCGGGAACCTGTTCTCCACCATCCCCGGCCCGCGCGCCTTGACGAGCGGCGCGCCGCTGGAGGTGTTGGCGATGATGTCCACCATCAGGGCGGGTGCCAGTCCCGCCTTCTGCCCGAGCGCGAGCGACTCCGACATGACCTCCATCAGGCCGCCAAGCATCGTGTTGACGACGAGCTTCATCATGGCGCCGGAGCCGCTCTCGCCCAGGTGATAAGCGGCCTTGCTGAGCTGGCTGAACAGGTCGCGCAGCGCCTCGAACCGGGCCTGCTCGCCGCCGACCATTATCACGAGCGCGCCGTCTTCGGCTGCCCTCGTGCTGCCGGAGACCGGCGCGTCGAGGTGTGCGACGCCACGCGCCGCGGCCTCACGCGCATGGCGCTGGGCCGTCTCAGGGGCCACCGTGCTCATGTTGACGATGACGGCGCCCGGCTGCGCGCCGGCGAGCACACCGTCCGGGCCCAGCAGCACGTCGTCCACCGCCGCGTCGTCGCTCACGGAGAGGACCACGATGCTCGATCGAGCAGCCAGCTCTGATGGCGACGCGGCCACTCCACCACCCTGCTCCGCGAACTGCCGGGCACGCGCCTCGGTCCGGTTCCAAACCGTTAGCTGGTAGCCCGCGGCACGCAGGCGATTCGCCATCGGTTTGCCCATGTTGCCCAGCCCGATGAACCCTAGCGTGGGTACCTGCTCAGCCATGAACATCACCTCATTGTCTCTGGACACGTCGTTCTGTCTGGTGGGCATGATCTCCCAGCCACCCCCGGCCGAGCAACCTCCGATCCCGCGAGCGCCTGGACCGCGGGCGTGGCGGTAGCCCGTACAATCTGGCGATGACCGGCGATCCACCGAAGCCGCTATCTGCCACGTCCGAGCCGAAGCCAGCGAGCACTCCGCCGGTATTCCGGCGCGCTCTCTCCTCGCACATGCTCATCGAGCCTGGCGGCATCCGGATCGCCGTAGAAGTCTACGGTCGCGGCCGGTGCGGGCGCGCGGCACTCGTCTGCCCCGGGTTCTTCCAGAGCAAGGATACGGCCACATTTCGCCACATGTGCCTCGCGCTATCGTCCAGCTCCCGGTCCGGACTGGATGTCATCGCGATGGACTTCCGTGGCCACGGTCGCTCTTCGGGAGTCTTCACCTTCTCCGCTCTCGAGGACGCCGACCTGGAAGCCGTCATCGAGTGGGCGCGACGCGAGTACCCACATCTCGCCATCATCGGGTTCTCCCTCGGTGGCGCAGTGGCGCTCAATACGCTGGCGCGGCACCCCAGGGCCGCGCAAGCGCTCGTCGCGGTGAGCGCCCCGTCGTCGTTCGCGGAGATCGAGTTCAGGTTCTGGACGCCAGATGCGATCCGGACCGGCTGGCGGGGCCTGGAGCGCGGCGCTGGCTGCCGACCGGGCAATCCCTTCCTGCCAAAAGTCGCGCCGATTGAGAGCGTGGTGAAGTGCGGCATGCCAAAGCTGTTCGTCCACGGCACGGGCGATCCGATCGTTGGAGTGGGGCACAGCTACCGTCTGTTCGCCGCCGCGCCGGAGCCGCGGCGGCTCGAGGTGTTCGAAGGCGGCGGGCACGCGGAGGACCTCTTCCGCCAGGAGCCGGAGCGATTCGTCCGCCTGGTTCGGTCCTGGCTCGACGACACGCTGCCCGGGGCGTGATCCGCTCATGCTCGGGCACGCGGGTTGCGACTCCTGGACCTCGAAGGCGCCGCGTGGCGCCCGCCTGGAGCGCTCTGGAGGGCGGCATGCAGCGGGATCTGATTCGTGCGCGCAGCACCTGGCTCGCGCGATGGCTGCTGGGCGGCTCGCATACCGACCCCGACGCAGACGAGCTCGCGGCGGAGGGCATCCCGAACGCGACGGGAAAGGCCGTCAGCTCCGCGAGCTGGGCCGAGTCAGACGGTACTCCCGCGGCGACCATCGACCAGGCGACACCGCTGGGGGAACAGCAGTCGGTGCGTGACACGGCGCCCCGTCCGTCCAGGGGCGCCTCGGCCAAGGACCCGGTGTGCGGGCGAGAAGTGCCGCGGGAGAACAACCCGTATCTGCTTGTTTGCGATGGTGCAACTTACTACTTCTGCTCGGCCGGTTGCCGCGACCGCTTCGAGCATGCACCGAGCGACGTGGCCGGCCGCTACATTGGCGGCAGCTTCGCGGACGAGCAGGCGCCTGAAAAGGGCGATCTCTTCCAGGCCGCGCCCTCCACGTGGGATGGCTCGCCAAAGCCGGAGTGATTCTCGGCATCCTCGAGGGATGAGATCGAGGGAGATCAGGGCCTGGGAAGCCGGCGTGCTGGCGCGGCACGAGACCGCCCGGAGCCGGAGCGACCCGTCACGTCCGCTGCTCCCTGAGGCACCAGCGGGAGTGTGACGGGGCGCCTGCCCGGCGCGGAGTGGATCGGTCAGCGTTCGCCGCGGCGAGCCAGGCTTATGTCGCGGAGGCGATCGAGCACCTCCGTGATCGTCGCGTCGAGATAGACGCCGCTCTCGTCCAGGCGGGTCACCCAGTCAACCGGCACGTAGACATCCTGCACGCCTGCCGTCTCGCACCGCACCCAGAAGCCATCGAGGTGGTCGGTGTCGGGCTCCAGCTCGACCTGGTCCACCGTGCCAAGGGGGCCGTCCTTCGCATGGACCCTTGTGCCGGGCAAGAGGTCCTCCTGGTTCGCGCTCATTCGCTGGCGCTGTCTGACGGGGATGTAGAGCACGCCGCCAGGATACGGGAGCGTGAAGGCCCAGGTCGGCGGTGGCGTGAAGAACTCGTTGTAAGCAAAGTCCGGCAGGTCGCCAAGCTTGTCCTTGCTCAGCGTGAGGCGAAGCTCGTCACCTTCGGCGTCCGCGACGAAGTCGATCGGGACGAGAATGTCGCGCGGCAGGAGCCGTCCTCTCAGCACGACAATGCTCACCACTGCTTGCTGCTCGAGGTCCACCACGATGCGGTGAACGCGGCCGACTTCGGTCCGATCACGCGTGAGGACACGCGCGCCAATCTCGATGTTCATCTCTGCTCCCTGGTGCTGCACCCGGTCGTCCCGAGCTGCTGGTTGTTGGGCCAGCTCCTTCTGACCGCCCGTCGCCGCTGGAGCTTGCCGCTCCACGCTCCGGCGCAAACGCTCTCGCGAAAGCATACGCTGTTCGTCACCTGCCAGGGCGTCGCGCCCCGAGCCCTCGGTGTCCCCTTACGATGCAACAGGCGCGTTGCCGAACGGGTTGGAGCACGTGAACAGAAGGTAGCCTCTGGAGAGCAGCTCTGCCCCACGTGATCAGCCGCCAGTCCTCGGACAGAGCGCACGGCAACCGCGGCTGCTGGGGCTATACTCGCCTCGCGCCAGCTCATGCCGAGGCGCGACGGTCTCGAATGACTCGCTCGTGAAGGGGATGCTGATGAGCGCGATTGCCTCGTTTGATTTTGCCGATCAGATCGTCGTGATCACTGGCGCAACCGGCGGAGTGGGTCGCGCTTCGGCGCTTGCCTTCGCTCGCGCTGGCGCGGACCTGATGCTGGCGGACATACTGGGCTCGCCGCTCGCGGCATTGGCGGACGAGGTGCGAGGGCTCGGGCGGAGCGCCGAAGCACTCGAAGTGGACGTGCGGGACGAGGAGCAGGTCCAGCATCTGGCCGATCGCGTTTTCGGCGTCTACGGTCGGGTGAACGTCCTTGTCAACACCGCGGGCGTGATCAAGCGACAGCCCTCCTTCGAGTATTCCCTGGCGGACTGGGACTGGGTGGTGGACGTCTCGCTGAAGGGCACCTGGCTCTGCTGCCAGAAGATCGGGGCGCTCATGGCGCGGCAGGGCTCCGGCGCGATCGTCAATTTCAGCTCTGGCGCCGGCTTTCGTGGACTCAAAGGCTACCCGGCATACGGTCCGGCAAAGGCGGGCGTGGCGAGCCTGACCAGGAACCTGGCGGTGGAGTGGGGGCGCCTGGGGATCCGGGTCAACGCGCTGGCGCCTGGTTTCCTGCGGACGAACCTGAACGTCGAGATCCTGGCTGACGACGAGCGCACCAACGCCTGGGTGGCGTCAACCCCCGTCTCCCCGACCGTGATGGAGCCTGAGGACGTGGTGCCGACGATCATGTTCCTCTGCTCCACCAGCGCGCGCTGGATCACTGGGACCACCCTACCGATCGACGGCGGCCGGCACGCGCTGTAACAAGCGCGGCTGGCGCGTTCGCGCCAGCGTGCCGGAAACGTAACGGTCGAGTAGAATGGCGGCGATCCTGTGGGGAGCGCCGGCCCATGCTTGCCAAGTGCCAGACCTGTGCTGTGATCGGCCTCGAGGGCGTCCTGGTTGACGTCGAGGTTGACATCGCTTCCCAGGGTCTGCCGAATTTCCTCGTGGTCGGCCTGCCGGATACGGCGGTGCAGGAGGCGCGCGAACGGGTTCGCGCGGCGATCCGGAACAGCGGGCTGGTCTTCCCGATGCGCCGCATCACGGTCAGTCTGGCGCCCGCCGAGCTGCGCAAGTCTGGTCCGAGCTACGACCTGCCGATCGCCATCGCGATTCTCCTGGCGTCGAGCCAGGTGCAAGCTGACACGGACGGCGTGCTCTTCCTGGGAGAGCTGGCGCTGGATGGCGGCCTGAGGCACGTCCAGGGCATCCTGCCGATGGTGGTCCTGGCCAGGGAGAAGGGCATCCGGACGGTGTACGTCCCAGCCGTGGACGCTGGCGAGGCCGCGCTGGTCGAGGGCGTCGGTGTCATCCCGGTCGCGACGCTCGGAGAGCTGGTCTCGCACCTGCGTGGAGAGGTGGTGCTGGAGCCCAGCCCCAGCTCGCTGGACGTGCTCGGGGGCGGAGAGGAGGTCCAGGCCGCCGGCTTCGAGCACGTTCGAGGGCAGGAGCACGCCAAGCGCGCGCTCGAGGTGGCGGCGGCCGGCGGGCACAACGTCCTCATGTCCGGACCGCCCGGCTCCGGCAAGACGCTCCTGGCGCGCTCGCTGCCGACGATCCTGCCGCGCCTCTCGCTCGAGGAAGCGCTGGAAGTCACCAAGATCTACAGCGTCGCGGGCCAGCTTCCGTCGGACAGCCCGATCGTCCGCCGTCGACCGTTTCGGGCGCCGCACCACACCGTCTCGACGGCTGGACTCGTGGGCGGCGGGATCGGGACGCCCCGGCCGGGTGAGATCAGCCTGGCACATCGCGGCGTCCTGTTCCTCGACGAGATCCCGGAGTTCAGCCAGCACACGCTGGAGGTGCTGCGCCAGCCGCTCGAGGACGGTACCGTCTCGATCGGCCGGGCATCGGGCACGGTGAACTACCCGGCGAAGTTCATGCTGGTCGCGGCGATGAACCCCTGCCCCTGCGGCTTCCACGGCGACCGGTCGCGGAGCTGCGTCTGCGCTGACGGCCTGGTGGCGCGCTACCGCAAGCGGCTCAGCGGTCCGCTGATGGACCGCATCGACCTCCACCTGGACGCGCCGCGCGTCGA
>JADZDV010000586.1 GCA_020850915.1 Chloroflexota bacterium
GAGGAGATGATCGGCAAGTTCGGCGAGGAGCGCGTCCGCGCCAGCATCAACCAACTTCTGGAGTACTCCGCTCGTCGGGCCGGCGATATCGTCGAAGAGATCCCCGACGGCGACTACCAGTTCGTGGACTACCTGGACGACGATTTCATCTCCGATGTGCCGATTCGGCTCCAGCTCACGATGCGCGTCCGCGGACGAGAGCTGGAGATGGACTACACCGGCACCGACCCGCAGGTGAACTCGTCGATGAACCTGCCAACGCTCGGCCGGCTCCATCCGTTCCTCTGCGTCGGCCTGGTCGCCTTCTTCATGACGACAGACCCGTACATTCCGCTGAGCGGCGGCCTGGTCCGCCCCGTGAAGATGAACCTGCCGCCCGGCTCGCTGGTGAACCCGAGCTTCCCGGCCGCCTGCGGCGTCCGCTATGCGACCGCCATCCGTGCCATCGACATGGTGTTTGGGACTCTCATCCAGGCGCTGCCGGACCGCACGCCCGCGGCTGGTGGCGGCCAGGGCTGCATGGTCGTCTGCTCGCTGCTCAACCCGGACACCGGCCGGCGCGAAGTGCAGGTCGTCGAGCCGATCCAGGGCGGCGCGGGCGCGATGCTCCGCAAGGACGGCATGGGCGGCACGTACTACTGCGCGGGCCTGCGCAACACGCCGATCGAGAGCATCGAGACCCATCTGCCGATCCTGGTTCGACGCTACCACCAGGTGGCGGACTCCGGCGGCGTGGGCCGGCGGCGGGGCGGTCCGTCGCTGCGGCTCGACTTCCAGGTCTTCTCGCCCGGCGGCATCGTCACCGCCCGCGGCATGGAGCGCTACCGCTTCCAGCCCTGGGGCGCCTTCGGCGGCGAGCCCGGCGCGAGCGGCCGCACGCTGCTCAACCCCGGTACCGACCACCAGCGGGAGATCGGCAAGATCAACATCCTGCACCTGGAGCCGGGCGACGTTGTCAGCATCTGGTCCCCGGCCGGTGGCGGCTACGGCCCACCCGCCGAGCGCGAGCCCGAGCTGGTACTCCGAGACGTTCGTGACGACCTCGTCAGCGTCGAAGCGGCCCGCGACCTCTACCGCGTTGCCATCACGGACGGGAAGGTGGACGAGGCGACCACGGAGGCTCTGCGCCGTGCAACCGAGCGGAACGGCGACCGACCGTTCCATTTCGGGCCGAAGCGCGACGCGCACGAAGAGGTCTGGCGTCCGGAGATGGTCGAGAGCTGCAACCGGCTCGTCATGAGCCTTCCGCCAGCCCTGCGGCCCTTCGCCAAGACGGAGCTACACCACCGTATCTCCGCCCTGGCGAAGGAACGGCCGGTCGAGCCAGGCGATGTCGCCGGCCAGTGGGAGGTCGTCACGAGCATCATGCGCGGCGAGCGTGTGAGCGTGTAGGAGTGGTTAGAGGTTAGTGGCTTGTGCGGGTCCACCAGCCACTAGCCACCATCCACTGGTCGCTTCCACGCCCATGTCCACGCCGTTTCCCCATCTGTTCTCGCCGTTCGACCTCGGCCCGTTGCGGTTGAAGAATCGCGTGGTCGCGTCTGGGACGACGACGAACTACGCAGACGAGCGCGGCCGGGTGACCGACCGCCTCATCGCGTATTACGTGGCGCGGGCGCGCGGCGGCACCGGCCTCATCGTCACCGAGAGCACCATCGTCGAGCGACGCGGGCTCGGCGCCGCTCGGCAGCTCGCCATCTTCGGCGAGGAGGAGCTTGGCGGACTGACCCGTCTAGCGAGTGCGATTCACCAGGCCGGCGCGCCGGTTCTGCTGCAGCTCGCCCACGGCGGCGGCCAGGCCCGCGAGAGCCTCGGCGGCGAGCCGACCGTGGGGCCGTCCGAGATGGTGAATCCCCGCTGGGGAACTCCCACGCGCGCACTGTGCCTGGAGGAGATCAGCGACCTCGTCCAGACGCACGTCGCCGCGGCGCGGCGCGCTCGTGAGGCGGGCTTCGACGGCGTCGAGCTGCACGCCGCGCACGGCTACCTGCTCGGCCAGTTCCTGTCGCCCTACTACAACCACCGCGTCGATCGCTACGGCGGGACACTCGCCAACCGGGCTCGACTCGTCTGCGAGATCGTGGCAGCGATCCGCGAGGCGATCGGCGGCGACTTCCTGATCGCCGGCCGCTTCAGCGCGGACGACGCCATCCCCGGCGGCAACAGTGTCGGCGAGGCGCCCGAGATCGCGCGCCTGCTCCAGCAGGGCGGCGTCGACCTGCTGGACGTGTCGGCCGGCATGCCGCCCTCCCGGCATCGCTCCTCACCGCCGGCCGGCCGGCCAGAGCCTGCCCTCGCGGACCTTGCCGCCGCGGTCAAAGCCGCCGTCTCGGCGCCCGTGGCCACCGTGGGCAGAATCGTCTTCCCCGACACCGCCGAGCGGATCCTCACCGCGGGACAGGCCGACCTGGTGGCGCTGGCGCGCGCGCTGATCGCCGACCCGGCCTGGGCGGAGAAGGCATCGCGCGGCGCCGTGGAAGAGATCGCCCCCTGTGTCGGCTGCATGGTCTGCACCGGCCGCACCCGCCGCCCGGAGATCGTCTGCCCGGTCAATCCGGCCACCGGCCGCGAATACCTCGGGCCGGCCGAGCGGACTGCACGCCCTCGCCGCATCGTCGTCGTCGGCTCTGGCATGCCGGGCCTGGAGTTCGCCCGCGTGGCCGCCGAGCGGGGCCACGACGTCACGGTCGTCGATCCAAGCCCTCGCTTCGGCGGCCTGGCGGGCCTGCGAGCCACGTCTCCGTTGCAGCAGGAGGTGCAGCGCGCCCTCGATTACTGGCGAGCGGCCCTGGAGCGCGTGGGCGTCCCGATATCCACCGGCAGCAGACTCACGGCGGCGCTGTTCTCCCGCGCGGAAACCGTGCTCGACGCACGCCCCGGGAGTCTCATCCCGAGCCCGCCGTCCGGAGTGCTGGATCCTGACGCGGCGCTGGAACGCCTGCGGGGCTCCTCGAGCCGTGAACCCGTGACCGTCTGCGCGAACGGCATGCTCGGCGCAGAGCTGGCCCACACCCTCGCCGCTCGCGGCTACGGCGTCGAGCTGCTGGAGCACGGTCCCGAGCCAGCCGCGGACGCTCATCCGTCCGCGAGACTCTACCTGCTCGAAGCTCTCCGCTCGCTCGATGTCCGGATCCGGGTCAACGTCGACTTCGACCAGGAGCTGGCGGCCGCGCGTGCCCGCGTTGGCGATGCCCAGGTGCGTCCCTGGCTGGTCTGGGCGACCGGCTTGGGTGAGACCAACGAACCCGCGCTCGCGCCACTGCTGCCCGCGGGATGCGAGCTCATCACGATTGGCGACGCCTATCGGCCCGACGATGCCGCGGAGCTGGTCGTGCGAGGCTGGGAGGCTGCGCGTGCTATTTAGAGGCGCGTGCGACAGATCGACTCGCGCGGCTGGCCGCCATCCCCACCTGATAGAGTAGGGACAGCAAACATCTCAGGAGCCGGAAAGGGTTCGTGATGAGCATGGTGGAAGCTCGCAGCGCATCAAGGAAAAAGCGTCTGGGAGCCTATTACACGCCGCCGCGGATCGTTGAGTTCCTGGCGCACTGGGCCATTTGTCGGCCACAGGCCCGTGTATTGGAGCCTTCTTGCGGCGAGGCCGCTTTTCTAAGCAGCCTGGCAAGCAGGCTTATCGAACTCGATGGACAGGTTGCTCCTAATCAGCTCGTTGGTTATGAACTGGATTCCGACGCTGCACGAGTCGCCTCGCAGGCAGTCCCGTCTGCGACGGTCACTCACGGCGATTTCTTCGGAGAAGACCCGCCACAACAGAAGTTTGACGCCGTTGTGGGGAATCCGCCGTATGTCAGGTACCACTACTTCTTCGGAGAGGCGCGTGAGCTGGGCTTGAAGCGTGCGCGTGCTGCCGGAGTATCCCTCAGCCGGCTAACAAGCTCCTGGGCGCCGTTTGTGGTACATGCGTCGACGTTTCTGACTTCGGGCGGAAGACTAGCGCTGGTCCTTCCAGCAGAACTCCTCGGTACTGATTACGCGGGACCCGTCAGGGAGTTCTTGCTTGCCCGATTTCGTTCAGTGGACATCATTACGTTTGAGAGCCGAGTTTTCCCCGGCGCTATGGTCGATGCCATTCTGCTACTGGCTGAGGGTCAAGGACCTGGAACACTACGCATTCACCGGCTCCCCGACGCCAGGGCGCTCGAAGGTTTCCTTCCCAGTGGCGCCGGTGTGGTACTGGCCGGAAAATGGGTTTCGAACCTCCTCGACGAACAGGTGATTCGCACGCTTGCATCCGTCACAGACATCATGACCCCGCTTGGTGATCTTGCTACAGTCGACATCGGCATCGTGACCGGGGCGAACGATTTCTTCGTGCTGTCTGACGATGACGTGCGAGCCCACCGGCTTCGCAGGCCCGATCTCAAGAAGGCGGTTGCTCGCACCCACCAGATGCCCGGCTATGCTTTCACAGATTTAGATTGGGAGCTCGAGCGACGGGCCGGTGCCCCCGTATGGCTCTTCTCGCCGAAGAATCTCACCAGTAGCGTAAAGCGCTATATTGAGTTTGGTGAGACCAGGGGATTCAACTCGACGTACAAGTGCGGGATTCGTAAAGAGTGGTGGCGCTTGAAGTGCCCAGATCCGCCTGATCTCTTCCTCAGTTATATGAGCAACATTGCACCAAGATTGATCGTGAACACGGCACAGGTGGTGAGTACGAATCTCATCCATAACGTTCGCCTGAAGCTCGGAGAGGATTGTCAAGTTGACCCGGAGCTGCTCGCGCTTGCCTGGATGAACTCGGCGACGCTGCTCTCCTGCGAAACCATGGGGAGGGCATACGGGGGCGGCGTACTGAAACTCGAGACTCGCGAGGCGGAGCGAGTACCGGTACCGTCGTTGGACGTCTCGTGCGCGGCGCGGCTTCACGAAATCAAGTCAGAAGCCGACGGCATGTTACGCCGCGGAGAGCTTGATCGAGCCGTTGAGCTGGTTGACTCCGCGGTTTTCGCTGCCCTGA
>JADZDV010000587.1 GCA_020850915.1 Chloroflexota bacterium
AAGTCGTAGTCATGCTCGGCGTACCAGTCCACGACCTCTTCAGGCGGACTGTCGCCGTCGCTCAGGTCGCTGTGTGTATGGGTGTTGCCGCGAACCCAGCGCGTCAAAATGGGGCTAGCGGGAGCCAACGCGGGCGAGGATTCCGGCTGCGCGCTGCTCCGTCTCCGGGCTCATGAACGTCTGGGCTAGACCGCGCGCCTCCCACGCGGCGGCCCGAGCCTCGGCCGGCTGCCCCTCCCGCACCAGCAGGTCCGCCATATCGCAGGTGACGGCGGCGGCCAGGATGTAGTCGGTGCGCGTCCGTGCCAGCGTCGCCGCTTCCTGCAGCACTGACAGCGCGCTGGCAACATCATCCTGGGCGGCCAGCATCTCCGCCGCGAGCTGCGCTGCCCAGACGTGCTGCTTGTAGGCGAGATGGCGGCGACGGTTGTCGATCGCCTGCATCTGTTCCAGCGCGATGCGGGCCTCGTCCGGACGAGCCGACCGCCAGGCCAGACGCGCCCGGGCCAGCAGCACGCGCGCCTCGAGATGCACATCGCCGCTCCGCGCAATCGCCGCCTCCGCGGCGTCGAGGACACTCCGCGCCTCGTCAAGCTCGCCGAGCCGGGCCAGGAGCGTGACCAGGCGCAGGTGAACGTCGCAGTACAGCCGCCGGTCGTCGCCCTCTTCTAGCTCGCTGGTCGCCGTTCGAAGGATCGCGCGCGCTGCCGCGCAATCGCCCGCTGACTCCTGCGCCTCAGCCTGAGACAGTCGCGAGAGCGCTCGATTCCGCCGGCCAAGCGGAGTTGGACCGCGGCGCCAGCAGTAGTTGACGAGCAGATCGATCGGCTTGCTGATCGGCCAGGAGAGAACGTACAGCGGCAGCACGTCGAGGTTGAAGAAGAGACGCAGCAGCCAGTAGATGCTGGCGACGCCCAGGACGATCCACAGTGTCGTTTCCAGTCCTTGCGCAATCAGCTCGTGCGCGATTCCGACGGCTCCGGCTGCTCCTCGACCAATACCCATGGAGTTGCTGATCCTGGATCAGTTATACCGCACCCTCTCGACGAAGCTCGGCAATGCGCGCATCATCGTATCCGAGGAGCTCGCGCAAGACCGCGTCCGTATCCGCGCCGAGGAGCGGCGGTGCCAGGCGCGGATCGGTCGAATCCCGCGACATCCGCAGCGGGGAGGCGATCATCTTGAGCTGGCCAGCCGTTGGATGCTCCACGGTCTTGACGACGCCGCGCTCGGTGACCTGCGGATGCGCCAGGATCTGAGGAATCGTGTTGATCGGACCCACGGGAATCTCCGCTGCGCGCAGCGTTTCCAGCCACTCCTGGCTCGTGCGAGTGGCAAACAGGGCGTCCAGACGAGCGGTCAGCTCCGCGCGGTTGTTCAGGCGCCCGCGATTCGTCGCGTATCGCTCTTCGACAGCCAGCTCCGGCTGCGCGAGCGCCGCGCACAGCCGTTGCCACTGAACGTCGCTGCCGATGGCGATGGCGACGTGACCGTCCTTGGTAGCGAACACCTCGTACGGCCCGGCGTTCGGATGGGCGTTCCCGAGTCGGACCGGCTCCTGGCCGGCGATGAGCCAGCCAGCGGCGACGTTCACCAGGGCGGCCAGCTCAGCATCCAGCAGTGAGATCTCCACCCGTTGTCCTTCGCCCGACACATCGCGCGAGCGCAGCGCGGACAGGATGCCAATGGCAGAGTAGAGACCGGTAATGATGTCCACAGCCGCGACGCCAACCTTCATCGGCCGACCGTCCGGCTCGCCAGTGATGCTCATCAGGCCGCCCATCGCCTGGATGACCACGTCAAAACCCGGCTCGTCCTTCATCGGGCCGTTCGAGCCGTAGCCGGTGATCGAGCAGTAGACGAGGCGAGGGTTGCGGCGGTGCAGCTCCTTGTAACCAAGCCCCAGCTCGTCAAGGGTCCCCGTTCGGTAGTTCTCAATCAGGACGTCCGACTTCTCGGCCAGCGCGCGCACCATCTCTGCACCGGCGGGATGCTTGAAGTCCGCCGTGATGCTGCGTTTGTTGCGGCCAACAGCGAGAAAATAGACGCTCTCGCCATCGTCCGTAAACGGCGGGCCCCAGCGGCGGAGATCGTCGCCGACTTTCGAGCGCTCCACCTTGATGATTTCGGCGCCGAGATCGCCGAGGATCATGGTGCAGTACGGTCCGGCCAGAATCCGAGACAGGTCGAGCACACGAATGCCGTTGAGGGCGCGCGACATGGACGGTCTCCTTGCTAGCGCAGGGTCTTGCTTGCACTTGGCCTATCGGCAATGAACTCGTTCTACGATGGAAGGGCGTAGCGTCGATCGGCCGCTGCCCGCAGCTCCTCCCGACAGACTCGCAACTCGTCCGCTGTCGGCTCCGGTAGACAGACGCAGTCCCGGCGGACCCTCATCTCCCAGCCGAAGCCACCGCCAATCGCGGTGTCGTCCACGCCCGGGTGCCTTCCCGCAAGCTCCATCTCGCCACGCTCGTCGAAGGTGAAGCGACCGAGCGGCGTCACCAGAGTCGCCGGTCCGCTGCCAGTCGCGTAGCCAAGCGCTTCCCGCTCCGCCCGGCCGCCCAGATAGCCCGGACTGGTGACATAGTCCACGCGTTCCGGAAACGCGCGACGATTGTCATAGGGACAGATGAGCATCAGGTTGCGGGCGAGCGAGCCAAGCTCGGTCCCGCCGCCGGAGCCAGGCAGTCGCACCCTGGGCTGCAGGTAGTCCCCGATCGCCGTGGTGTTGACGTTGCCGAAGCGATCGACAATCGGCGCCTCCAGGAGCGTCCCGTCCAGTCGGTCGTTGCCGAGCAGCATGTACAGCATCGCCATGCTGTCCGAGCACATCGTGGCGCGCTCGGCCGCCGTCAGGTCGCAGGGCGAGGTCGGGACGATCGGCGTGAGATGGTCTTCGACAATCCCGTTCTCGTAGACGATGACCAGGTTCGGCGCGTGCAGACGCCGAGCGATCCTGGCGATGACAAACGGCCAGTGGAAACCCACGAACAGGACGCTGCCATCGCGAACGTCGCGCGCGCCGGTGACGAGCATGCGCTCGAACCGGCTGGGTGCGCCGCTCTCTACAGCCATCGCGCTACCACCATTGGGATCGCTCCATAAGCGCGGCGCGAGCCTCGGCGCCGAGCTTCTCGACGAACCCCGAGTGGCTCTTCGTGCCGAAGACCCACTCGTCCAGGTACTGCTGAAAGCCCTCTTCCGAAGCGGACATCTCGCCATAGAGCGCGTGGTGGTCCAGGTCGCGCAGGTAGTAGCCGTAGGCATCCGAGGGATGGGCTGCCCACGGCTCCACGACGATCGCCTCGACGCGGAAGCCGGGGATGATCGTCAGCTCCGGTCGTTGGCGCACCACTTCGGTGGAGACCAGCTCCTCGGCGACGACGATCACTCGCTCGCAGGCGTTCATCGCCTCGCGCTGCTCACCGCGCGGACCCATCAGTTGGGCGTTGCCAAATTCGTCCACCCGCTGGACGTGGAACACGCCGAGCGGAGGTCTGAGCGGCGGGACCACGCAGACCGGCGCGCCGTCAAACGGCGACTCCACAACCGCGAACTTCTGCTGGTAGAAGGTGCGCAGCTGGAAGTGGCCGGCGCCCTGGACAGGTGTGGTCGGCATGAACGGCAGGCCAGCCGCGCCGGCGAAGAGCGCCGAGGTGTAGGCGCCAAAGCTCATTTCGTCCAGCTCGATCCGATTCGGGATGCCCTTCTCGAGCGAGCGACGGAAGCAGTGGGCTGCCACCGGGCCGACCGAGTTCCAGATGTGGCAGGTCAACGCCCGCGCGACGCACCCCGCCCCGATCAACTGGTCCACGAGCACGCCGCCGGACGTCTTGAGGACGTAGAGCTGGCGCCGGCGCTGCCGGATCAGCTCGTGGGCAAAGGCCGTCGGGTCGCTGAAGGCGAACCCGCCGATCAGCACCTCCGCGCCGTCCGGTACGTACCGCTCGACCATCTCGCGCATGTTGAGCACCGGCTTGGGTCCAACACGACCGGTCGCACTGTAGGGCGCCGGACCGCGCGTCTGTTCCAACTGGGGTTCTGTCATGAGGCGCTCTCAGTGGGAGGTAGCCCGATTGCCCTGGGGCCCGCTCCCTGGTACCGATCAGTCAGGTATGACGCAGGGATCCTTGTCCACGACGATGCCGGGCCGGTACTTCTCCAGGTTCATCGCGCGAATGGGATTGGTCCGGAGGAACTTCTGGACGCTCTCCAGCTTGAACTCGCGGCGCTTGCCGCCCCACTCGAAGCCCTGTTCCAGGAACGGCACGAAGTCCTGGAGCCAGTACTGAGGGAAGATCGCCGGGTAATCCGAGCCCATCACGAACTTATCAGCCAGCACGGAGTTCATGTACTGGAATGTGGAGGGCGAGGCGGCGTAGATGTAGCGCGGCAGCCAGCCGGACAGATCCAGGTACACGTTCTCGTGGCGCCAGACCACGGCCAGCGCCTCGTCGGTCCAGGGCCAGCCAAAGTGAGTCATGATGATTCGCAGGTCAGGGAAGTCCGTGGCGACCTCGTCCAGGAACTCCGGCTTGCAGCTCCGGATGTAGCAGCGTGTCATGCGCGTCGTGCCGGTATGCACCAGGATGGAGAGATCCAGCTCGACGCACTTCTCGTAGATCGGCCACAGCTTCTCACGATCGTTGGGGAAGAAGTCCTGATACGCCGGGTGGAACTTCAGTCCGATCAGTCCCATGTTCGCGCACCGCTCGACCTCGCGCAGGGCGCTCTTCGTCGGCATGTTCGGGTCCACGCCGCCCAGGCCAAAGTAGAGGTCGGGATGGTCCCGGCAGTACTTCGCGATGAAGTCGTTCGGTAGGCAGTGGCCCCAGGACACACAGGCGTTCATGTTGACGACGCCGACGAGGTCGATATCGCCACCGGCCTTCAATTCCGCGTAGCTCTCCGCCGACGACTTGGGAACCAGCCCGCCAGGCAGCCCGGCGTGGGGCGACTCCGGGCTCTGGCCGAAGAATTCGTGTCCCTCGGTGTACGAGATGCCCTGACCGTACAGGGTCTCCTCCGTGAAGGGATGGGTGTGCAGGTCTATGACATGCTGGAATCGCACAGCACGCATGCTCCTTGCTGAGATGTCTGACCAAGTGAAGCATGTCCGGCCTGAATTGTCGAGGCGGCTCGATGTCGCCTTGCCGAGAGCCGGTCGCCACGGCGCGGGTCAAGAACGACATGACGTCCGCGGCATGGATTGACACGCGAGTCACGAGGATCCGTTCACTGGCTGGCAAGCCCTGTGTTCCACGGGCGTCGCCGCGGGCGCGCCCGTCGTCACCACGCCCAACTGTCGCCTGGGTCAGGGACGCTGGCTGGAGGATGCAGCGCCGATGCCGGTTTCAGGCGTGCGCCAGGCGCACCTCGACGTTGCCCGCGCGAACGCGTACCTGGTACGCGGGGGCCGGTGTGGCCGCTGGTCCATGCACCACGCTGCCGTCACGCATGTTGAAGACCGAGCCATGCCAGGGGCACTCGACGCACTCATCGCTCACCAGCCTGCCGGCCGCCAGCGGTCCGCCGGCGTGGACGCAGATCCCGCTCAAGGCCAGCACCTCATCGCCGTGGCGGAGCAGAACAAGCGGGACTCGCTCGCCGTTGACGGTGATCTCACCAGAGGCCAGCTTGCCCTCCACTAGGTCGGCATACCTGGCCGCGACGTGGAACTGCTCGTCCTCTGGCAGCCAGGCGTCGCGACTGACCCCTGTGCCCTGGCGAAAGACGAGGTCGCTCCCGAGGTACGCTGAGACGAAGACGATACCCAGCCCCATCGTCGACAGCCCGACTCCGAGCGCCCGCCGCTCCGCGCGTCGCGCGAGGACGGAGCAGACGTAACAGCCGAGCCCAACGGTGTTGAGCATGGCGTGGACGATACCGACCCGCCGCTGGCTGCCAGAGGTCTCCTTCCAGTCGGCAGCGCCAGCGGCGGCGGTGGGGAGCGCCGTCACGACGCCTAGCAGCATGGCGATGTCAGCCGCCCGTTGGGCACCCATGAGATCCATGACCGTGCCAGTCCACCCGGCGCCAAGCGGCAGATCGGTGAGCGCGGGATGGAGCGGATGTCCCAGCCAGGTGCCGTGAAGGAAGTCCTTGACGCGCTGGCCGGACGGACCGCCGCGCTCGACCGCCGCACTCAGCAGGTGCTGGAATTGGTCGGAGAGGCCATCCATCCATCGCTGTCGTCCAATCACATCGGCGTCGAACAGCCGTCCAGCCTCTCTGGTCACATGCCCGATGGCCATAGTCAGACCCTCCTGGCGAATTGCCCGCGCAACAGCGGTTTGGGAGCAGGGCCCGTGCCACCCCGAGCCGTGCTCCACGCCAGGCGGTGTCCTGACGGCTCGGTCGACGAGACGAGCGAAGCCATCGCCGCCCACATCACGCGTCCATCGGGCTCCGCGAGGCCGATCACCCGTGCGCCGACCGCGCGGAGCGCGCCGATGCTCCGGCGAGTGCCGACGAACACCAGCGGCCTGCCTCTGGTCCCGACCTCGGCGATCCAAGCCAGACTGGCCGCGGGCGCCTCGTACCGAACACCTTGGAGCAGCAAGCCGCCGTCACGGCTGAGAACAAGCAGGTCAGGGAGTGGCCACCCCCGCCCGCCCGGCCTGCCTCTCGGGCCAGCATCGCACGTTCCAAGCATCCCCGTCGGACCGGGCGGCATGCCCGTCTTCTCGACCGGGCCCTCGCGCCACTGGCGCGGCAGCTCGATCGTCAGCACCGAGACCAGGGTTCTGGCCGACACTTGCTCCAACGTCATGCAGGCGACCACCGTCTTGCCCGTGGCGGTCGGGAGCACCCCGGCACCCCGGCCCGCGTTCAGGCGCCAGGCTTGGAGCGCCTCCGGTTGATATGGCCGGGGGCTGCTTGAGCGTCTCGGCGCGCTCGCTCCTCAAGATGGCGTTCGCGGCCTCGCC
>JADZDV010000588.1 GCA_020850915.1 Chloroflexota bacterium
CGACGGTCCGGCGTGGTCGTCGGCTGAGTCGCGGCAGAAACGACGCATTCGGAGGGGATCGCTGTGTACGAGCCGTTCGACAACTACACCTGGAACCTGGGCGTCAATCTCGTCCTCGGCATGGGCGGCGTCATCGGCGAGGTGGACGAGGTGGTCCGCAAGATCGCGCCGGGGGCAGCGGCCAAAGACGAAGAGCTCTGGTACCAGGGCTGGCGCTCGCTGGCCGATCGGATTGCCGGCCTGGCCCAGCGGGACGACGCGGCGGGCCACTCCCTGTCCGGGGGCAATAAGTGGCTCAGAGCGGCGGCCTACTACTTCGCCGCCGAGCGCCACATGACGCCCCAGGACGCGCGCAAGGCGGAGACGTACGAGCGTGCCCTGGACGCCTTCCGGCGCGGCATCGAGGGCACGGAGCAGGCGGTCGAGTTTGTCGAGGTCCCGTACGAGGGGATCTCCCTGCCGGCCCTCTTCCTGCCAGTCCCCGGCGCCACGGCGCCCACACCCTGCATGGTCCACTTTGACGGCTTCGACGTCACCAAAGAGATCATCTATCTGCAGCACGGCTACGACCTGCCGAAGAAGGGCGTGGCGCTGCTGATCGTGGACCACCCCGGAGTGGGCGGCGCGCTGCGCCTACGGGGCCTGCCGACGCGCTACGACATCGAAGTTCCCGCTGGCGCGGCCGTGGACTACCTGGAGACCCGACCGGAGATCGATCCAAAACGAATCGGCATCATGGCCCTGTCGCTCGGGGGCTACTACGCCCCGCGCGCCGCGGCGTTCGAGAGGCGGTTCGCCTGCTGCGTCGCCTGGGGCGCCATCTGGGACTGGCACGCCACGCGCGTGCGGCGCGAGCAGGCCGGCGGAGTGGGCATGTCCGTCCCACCATTCCAGGACCTGTGGGTCTTCGGCGCGAAGGACTGGGACGACTTCGTCGAGAAGCGCAAGCGGTTCACTCTGGAGGGCGTGGCAGACAAGATCACCTGCCCGCTGCTGGTCACGCACGGCGCGGAGGACCGCCAGATACCGGTCGAGTATGCCCAGAAGACGATCGACGCGGCGGTGAACTCACCGCGCCGCGAGCTGAAACTCTTCACCGCTGAGGAGGGCGGCACGCAGCACTGCCAGGCCGACAACGTGACGATCGGCACCGACTACATGCACGACTGGATTGCCGACGTGCTGGGTGCGAAGCCGCCGCGCTAGCCAGGTCCACCGGAAGCCTGCTGGTGCGGAAGGCTCTGACCGACTTCTGTCGGAACGGCTCCTGTGGGGGCGCTGCGTGCTGCGCTCCCAACTGGTCCGCGGGTGGTCTGCAACGCCGTTCGGGCGCACCGGTGTGGAATGGCAGCAGTCTGGCGCACGATTGTTTACTATTGTGAGCCATCGGAAAGGCGGGGAAGGCGCGGCTTCCCCCAGCGGTGGGTTGTCGCCCAGGTGGAGATCCTATGGCCCGAGCTGTCCAGACTGGCCGCGCCATCGAGGTGCAGAACCTCGTCATGCGCTACCTCACGCTCACCGGCGAGGAAGTGAACGCCCTGGCCGGCGTGAGCTTCGACATTGGCGAGGGTGAGTTCCTCTCGGTGGTCGGACCCTCCGGCTGTGGCAAGAGCACGCTGCTGAAGATCCTCGCCGGGCTGCTTCCCCAGACGTCGGGCGAGGTCCTGCTCCGAGGCACGCCGATCACTGGCCCGCGGCGAGACATCGGCGTCGTCTTTCAGGATCCGGTCCTGCTGCCCTGGCGGACCGTCTTCCAGAACGCCATGCTGCCAGCGGAGATCATCGGGTTAGACGGGAAGGCCGCCAGCGAGCGCGCGAAGAGCCTCCTGCGGCTGGTTGGGCTGGAGGGCTTCGAGGGCAAGTACCCGATGGAGCTGAGCGGCGGCATGCAGCAACGTAGCTCGATCACACGCGCGCTGGTGCACGATCCGGCCCTGTTGCTGATGGACGAGCCGTTCGGCGCGCTCGACGCGATGACCCGCGAGCAGATGAACTTGGAGCTGCTCCGGATCTGGAGCGAGCAGCGCAAGACGGTCTTCTTCATCACCCACTCCATCCCCGAAGCGGTGTTCCTTGGCGACCGGGTCATCGTCATGACGCCTCGCCCCGGCCGGATCGCCGAGATCATCGAGGTGAACCTGCCTCGCCCGCGCGACCTGGATGTCATGGGCTCGGCCGAGTTCGGAGCGATGGTCAACCACATCCGTCACCTGTTCAACCTGAAAGGAGCAATGGACTGATGAGCGTACAGACCGCGCGTCGTTCCGCCGTGCGGGTCGCCCCGGGCGCGGGCGCCCTTCAGCGTCTCCTGCGTGGCAAGGTGACGGACATTCTGGTCCTGGCGGCCCTCCTGATCGCCTGGGAGGCGGCCGTCAGGCTCGGCGAGATCCCACGCTGGTTCCTGCCCGCGCCGAGCGAGATCGCCCTGGCGCTCTGGCGCGGCTTCGCGATCGGCATCGAGAGCCGCGGCGGCTACATCGTCCACATTCGCCAGACGGTCTACGAGACGTTTGTCGGCTTCTGCCTCGGGAGTTCCCTGGGGATCCTGCTCGGGATGCTCATCTCGCAGTTCAAGGTGGCCAGGCGGCTCCTGCTCCCCTACATCCTGGCGTTCCAGAGCCTGCCGAAGGTGGCGGTTGCTCCGCTGTTCCTGATCTGGTTTGGGATCGGCGACGAGTCCAAGCTGGCGGTCGTGATCCTGATCACTTTCTTCCCAGTCCTGGTCAACAGCATCGCCGGCTTCAGCTCGGTCGAGCAGTCGAGGATCGACCTGCTACGCTCGCTCGCGGCGACGCGGTCGCAGATCTTCCGCAAGGTTGTCTTTCCCAGCGCCCTGCCGTTCATCTTCGCCGGGTTGGAGATGGCCGCCGTCTTCAGCCTCGTGGGCGCCCTCGTCGGCGAGTTCATGGGCGGCACGGCCGGCCTGGGCATCCTGCTCATTCAACGCCAGGTTGCCCTCGACACGGCCGGCGTTTTCGCCGTCTTCTGCATTCTCTCGCTTCTCGGCATCGTGCTGACCTCCATCGTCCAGTTCGCGCGAGACCGCCTGCTGTTCTGGGCGCCCTCCAGCAAGCGCGCTCGAACGCGGACCGTCCGAGGTCCCATCTCAGCCTGACCGATCGATCGCCGCCGACAGCGTCCCTGACGGGCGTGGCAGGAGACAAGCCCGTCCCAGTTCAGAGAAGGAGCAGTGCATGTCTGACGACGTCTTGCAGCCCCGCCCGGTGCGGCGTCGACTGCTGTTGCAACGCGCCGCCGCGCTCGGCGTGCTGGCCGCTGGCGGCTCCCTGCTGGCGGCCTGCCAGTCCGCGGGCTCAACCCCGACGCCTCCGAAACCAGCCGAGACCAAGCCGGCGGATGCCAAGCCGGCCGAGACCAAGCCCGCGGCTGCCAAGCCCGCCGAGACCAAGCCGGCGGACGCCAAGCCCGCGGCGCCGGCCGGAGAGGCGAAGCCCGCCGCGGTCGGCGCGCCCCAGGTCGCGGCGGCGACCGTTGCACCCGCCAAGCCGATCGTCTTCAACGTTCGCAACCTCAACACCACGCCGGTCATCGACGCTCAGCAGGCTTTCGGGACTGTCGGGAACCATAAGCGGCTCGGCTTCTACGCGCAGGACGGGCTGACGATGGGCTACGTCGGCCTCCAGGGAGCGGAGACGGTGCTCCAGGCGCTCGCGGTCGGGCGGGCCGAGATCGGCGCGTACAACCCGCTGAACGTCCTTCCGGCCGAAGCCCGAGGCCAGGGACTGCCCCTGAAGGTTGTCTACCTCCAGCACCAGCGCGCCTACTGGGAGGTGCGGGTCAACCAGGACAGCCCGATCAAGGAGTACAAGGATCTCGCCGGCAAGAAGATCGGGATCATTCGCGAGGGCGATACCGGCCCCAACGCCGCCAAGTTCCATTTCCGCCAGATTGGCATCGACCCGGACAAGGACGTGACCTGGCCGGTCGTAGGCCAGGGCGCCTCGGCCGGCCAGGCGATCAAGAACGGCACCGTGGACGCCCTGGCGATCTGGGACGTGGAGTTCGCCCGCATGGAGATGCTGGGCTTCAAGCTGCGCCAGATCCCCAATCCCGGGAACGCCGACAAGCTGTTCGGCTTTGGACTCGCCACCCGCGCGAACCTGGATTGGAAAGAGCACATCCCGAAGTTCATCCGCGGGTATATCAAGAGCACCATCTTCACGATCGTCAATCCGGAGGCGGCTATCCGGCTGCACTGGGACCTGTACCCGGACAGCAAACCCACGGGCATCCCTGAAGAGCAGGCCATTCAGGAGCAGAAGTTCATCATCAACGTGCGCGCGCCGTGGTACGGGCCGCGCTCGGCGGATGGCAAGGGCCCGGACCTGCTGGGACCCTGGTGCTACATGGACCCGGCCCGCTGGGACGCCTGGGTGGAGTTCCTGGGGCTGCAGGACAAGATCAAGGATCCCAGCAAGTTCTACACCAACGAGTTCGTCGAAGAGGCGAACAATTTCGACAAGGCGGCGGTGATTCAGATGGCCAGGGAGTTCAAGTTCTGATCGCCCTGGCGGTCCAGCCGACCGCCTGTGGTCACCCCCAGGAGAGCCGTCGCGAACGCGACGGCTCTCGGTTTTCCGATGGCGGGCGCCCCGCTGGCTTCGGGACAATTGTCAGATGGCCGCCTCCTCCGCCCGGATGAACAATCCTGTATGGAGGATCGGTGCATCGTGGAACGTCAAGCCAACGGCCCCGCGCGTGTGCTGGCGCTGACCCTGTTCGTGGCGCTGGCGCTCCTCGGCAGCGCTGCCTGCGCCCCCAGCCAGTTCACGCCGCTCGTCCCTTCGGCCCCGGGAGCGCCGGCGCCTATCGCTCCGCGGGCACCCCTCGGCGCGCAGGCACCGATCGCTCGATCGCTCTCAGGCCATGCCGGGGCCGTCGGGGAGCCAGGTGAGCTGCTCTTCGTGATCCCAGCCGGGACGTTCGCGGCGGAGGTGGCTGGCGAGCCGTCCTTCTCCCTGCCTCCCACCATCCCGGTCGTCGTGGGGCAGACGATCGCGATTCGCAACAACGACCAGGCCATGCACTACTTCTTCGACGCACCCATCGCCCCCGGCCAGACCGTCCGAAAGGCGTTCCTCCGTCCGGGGAGCTACAGCTACAGCCCCGGGCTGAGCTGCTCTCTGGCCAAGGGCGCCCCGATCACCGTCAAGGTGCAGTCGCCGTGAGCCGGTCCCCTCTCCGCCAGCTTCTGCTCCCCGCGCCGTTGCTGCTGGCACTCCTCATGTTTGGCTGTATCAGCCCGCCACCCCCCGCGGGACAGCCCAGGCCAGCGGATGGGGCGGTCCACGGTATGGTCATGCAGCCGCCGCTCGAGCTGCCGAGCTTCACGCTGCTGCGCACCGATGGCACGGCATTCCAGAGCGCCGACATGCAGGGCCGCCTCTCGCTCGTCTTCTTTGGCTACACCACCTGCCCAGACGTCTGCCCGATGACCCGGTCCCACGTTTCGCGCCTCTTCGAGGCGCTCGGCGCGGACGCCGCCGGGGTAGACGCCTACCTCGTGACGGTGGACCCGGAGCGAGACACCCCGGAGCGGCTGGCCGACTACACCTCGAAGTTCGATCGTCGCATCACCGGGCTCACCGGCACGCCGGCGGAGCTGGAGCGCGCCCGGTCCGTCTTCGGCATCGTGGCCCAGCGCCGCGAGGTGCCAGAGAGCGCCGTTGGCTACGTCATGGACCACAGCGCCGGCCTGTACCTCGTCCAGCCAGACCCGCGGGTGCGCCTGTTCTACCCGTACGGCACACCGCGCGAGGACATCCAGGACGATCTGAAGCGCCTGATCGCCGAGCAGGCGGGCGAGGGGTAGGGAGTACGATCATGAACGCGCCGATGGCAGGCAAGCTCGCGGCACCCATCGCGGCTCTCGTCATCATCGCCAGCGGCTGCGCCATCCTCTGGCCACAGGACCCGGTCGTCACACCGCTGAAGCCGGCCGTTCCGCGGGTGGGGTCGATGGGGAGCGGCGCGCAGGGAGCCTCGCCGGCGGCTCGCGCAGAGGCGCGGCGCCAGGCCCAGCCCGCGAGCCCGATCGTCGTCGAGCGGGCCTGGGCGCGCGAGGCGCGGCGCGCCTCCATGGGCGCCGGTGGCAACAGCGCAGCCTACCTGACACTCCGCAACACGACCGACCAGGACGACACCCTGTTGAGCGCCCAGTCTGGCGTGGCTGACGCCGTAGAGCTGCACCAGAGCTTCATGGACAACGGCGTGATGCGTATGCGGCCGGCCGGCCCGCTGACCATCCCGGCTGGTGGGACGCTCGTGCTGGAGCCCGGCGGCTACCACGCCATGCTGATCGGTCTGTCGGACGACCTGCGAGCGCACACGACGATCGCCATCACGCTCCAGTTCCGGCATGCCGGGGCCATCCAGCTCAAGGCGACGGTCCAGGAGATGCCCGGCCAGGAGCGCGCGCATTGACGGCTGCGCCATGAGACACCGGGCGCGCCGCGAGGCGGCGCGCCCTTTCTGTCAGGGAAGGGTCAGGATCACCGGCCCCCGCGGCGTGACGGCGATGGTGTGTTCGAAGTGCGCGGCCCACGCGCCGTCCACGGTGACCGCCGTCCAGCCGTCGTCCAGCACGCGAACGGCCCGCTCGCCCAGCACGACCTGCGGCTCGATCGCCATGCACATGCCGACCTTCAGCACCGGGCCACGCCCGGGCGGCCCCCAGTGCGGCACCTGCGGCGGCTCGTGCATCGAGCGGCCGACGCCGTGGCCGACGAACTCCCGCACGACCTCGAGCTGGTTCGCCTCGACGTGCTCCTGGATCGCGTGCGAGATGTCGCCAATCCGCCGACCGGGATGGGCCTGCTGGATGCCGGCCATCATGGCGTCCCGCGTGACGTCGAGCAGCTTCTGGTGCTCGGGCCGCGGCTTGCCAACGCCAAAGGTGATCGTGGCATCCGCGACGTAGCCGTTCCACCGGGCAGCCACGTCCACGCTCACGAGATCGCCCTCCTTCAGCTTGCGCGGCCCGGGAATGCCGTGAACGACCTCTTCGTTGACGGAGATGCAGATCTGGCCAGGGTAGCCGTAGTAGCCAAACGCCGTGGACGTCGCCTTATGCTTCTGGAAGCACTCCAGCGCCACGCGGTCCAGCTCCTTCGTGGTCACGCCGGGCCCGGCGGCGCGGCGGACCTCGTCAATCGTCGTCGCGACGATCCGACCGGCCGCGCGCATAATCTCGATCTCGCGTGGCGACTTGAGGTGAACGGTGTTCTGGGCGATAGGCTTGAGGGCCATGGGTCCCTGGCTCGAAAATAAGAGCAGAGCGGTCCACACGGCCGCGCGGCATCCTGGACTTATACCATAGGAGCAAGATTCCCCTGGCCTTTCTGATCGGCCTGACCGGCGGCATCGCCTGCGGCAAGAGCGCCGTCGGGAAACTCCTGCGCAACCTCGGCGCTGACTACATCGACGCCGACCACCTCGTCCACGAGCTGCTGGGCCCGGGCGGCGCGGCGGTGGAGGCCGTGCTCGCGCGCTTCGGCGCAGGCGTGCGCCAGGCGGACGGCGGCATCGACCGGCGCGCGCTCGGCGCCATCGTCTTCGGCGATCCGCCCTCCCTGCGGGACCTGGAATGCCTCCTTCATCCGGCCGTGCGCGCCGAAGCTCGCAGGCGGATCGCCGCTTCGCGCGCTTCGGTCGTCGTCGTGGACGCGATCAAGCTGATCGAGGGCGGGCTGGCGAAGCAGTGCGACAGCGTCTGGGTCGTGACCTGCCCGCCCGACCTTCAGCAGCAACGACTGATCGCGCTGCGCGGCATGTCGTCGGCCGAGGCCGACGCCCGCCTGGTATCGCAGCCCAACCAGGCGACCCGGCTGCCCTACGCGAACGTCGTCATCGACAACGCCGGCACGCTCGAAGAGCTGGAGGCCCAGGTGCGCCGGGCGTGGCAGGCGACCGTGCCACGCCCGACAGACGCCGGTTAGCTCCGAGACTAGCCAGCGCAGGAGCGAGCTACCGCTACCGGAGCGTCCAGACCAGCAGGCTTGTGTCCTCGGGGAAGAACACCTCCGGCTGCGCCGCCCCCTTCGGACCCCAGAAGACGTCCCAGGCCCCGAGCTTCTCGTCGCCAATCACCGCGCTCCCCTCCACGATCAGCGCGCCGCGGAGCGTCTCCGGCGTCTGGGCCGGCAGGCTGGAACCCGCGGGCAATTTCAGCCCTTCACAGCGCAGCCGCCCGAGCACGTTGTCGATCAGCACTCGCTCCTGGCAACCGCCCGAGGAGGACGTCTCCCAGGGAGTCTCCGAGCTCAGGACCGCGGACCGCACGGCCGTGGCCGTCTTCGGATCGATCTCCGAGTGGCGGTGGTTGCCAGCGTCACCCTGGAGCGCACTCACCACGAAGGCGCCCTGAGGAAAGTGCAGCGGCCCATGGGGGATGTCGCCCGGGCCCAGTACGATGTCCCACTGCTTCAGTGCGAACCCGTCCACCTCGACCGGCCCCTTGAGGACGGTGGTGGCGTGCGTGCCGGCGTGCACGTGCAGCGGCTCCGTCGAGCCAACCGGCCACTCCACCAGTCTGACCGCGAGCCCGTCTTCGTTGAAGTACAGCGCCCACTTCGCCAGCCAGCCGTCCACGTTGGTCCGGTCGGTCCACTGCTGGTCCGCGATCCGAACGAGCTTGAACCCAGCCCTGGCCTCCACACTCATGGCATCGAGCACCTCCCGGTTCTGCTGGGCAGTCTAGCACCTCTCCCTCCCCCCAGCGGGGGAGGTTGGCAGCCCAAACCTCCCTCGGTCCGACTGGTGTAAAGTTGCATTTCGCGTGGAAGCTGCATGAGCACCGAAGCCGATACCTGCCGTCAGTACGTCCTGCCGAAGCTCGTCGCCTCCGGCTGGGATGAGGACCCCCACTCCTTCACCGAGCAGCGCACCTTCACGGACGGCCGCATCGTCGTGGCGGGCAAGACCGCCAAGCGCCGCAAGCAGAAGCGCGCCGACTACCTGCTTCGCTACACCCGAGACTTCACCATCGCCGTTGTCGAGGCGAAACCCGACTGGAAGCTCCCCGCGGATGGTCTCCAGCAGGCGAAGGACTACGCCGAGATCCTCGGTCTGAGCTTCGCCTACTCCACGAACGGCCACGGCATTGTGGAGTTCGACTACCTCACCGGCACCGAGCATGAGATCGACGCATTTCCGTCGCCCGATGCTCTCTGGCAGCGACTCCGCGCCCATCAGTGGATCGACGAGCTCGCCGCGGAACGACTGCTGACCCCCTTCAACCATCAGACCGGTCGCACCCCCCGCTACTACCAGGAGATAGCCATCAACCGCGCGGTCCAGGCGATCCTCCAGGGGAAGCGTCGCATCCTCCTCACCATGGCCACTGGCACCGGCAAGACCGAGGTAGCCTTCCAGATCTGTTGGAAGCTCTGGAACGCCCGCTGGAATCGCGCCGGCGAGTACCGCCGCCCGAAGATCCTTGATCTGGCTGACCGCAACATCCTCGTCGACGACCCGAAGGACAAGACCTTCGCCCCGTTCGGCGACGCCCGCTACAAGATCGAGAACGGCCAGGTGAACTTCGGCCGCGA
>JADZDV010000589.1 GCA_020850915.1 Chloroflexota bacterium
CGAGCAGCGCATCACTGTGCTGGCCGATCAGTCCACCACCCTGTTCGCCGCGGATGCGCCGCGCATGGTGAGCCGCGACGTGCAGACCTCCAGCCGACAGGCGCCTTGGGACCTCGTCCAGGGCCAGTTTCCCGCACCCCTCAAGCGAGGGGAGTCCTACCGCGTACTTTCCAGCATCCCGCGTGCAACGCCAGACGAGCTGCGGCTGGCCCTTCGCTCGAGCGCGCCCTGGCTCGCACCATACCTGGCCCTGCCGGCAGCGCTGCCGGCGCGGGTTCGGACACTGGCCGCGGAGACCGCCGGTGGTGCGAGCAACGACTACGATCGGGCCGCGGCGCTGGAGTCGTACCTGCGCGATCTGACCTACAGCACACACCTCCCCACGCCCCCGCCCGGCCGCGACTGGGTCGACTATCTCCTGTTCGACTCACGGGTCGGTTACTGCGACTATTTCGCCACCGCTCTGGCGGTGATGGCGCGCTCGCTCGGGCTGCCAGCCCGCGTTGCCAGCGGGTTCGCGCCAGGCATCCTCGACCAGACAGAGAACACCTACCTGGTCCGGGAGTCTGAGGCGCACTCGTGGACTGAGATCTACTTCACCGGCTACGGCTGGATCACGTTCGAGCCCTCGGCCATCCGGGCGCGGCCCGAGCGTGGGGCAGCGTTGAGTCCGACGCCCGCCTCAGAGCCGGCTCCCAGCTCTGCGCCGTCAGCCGTCGAGGAGCAAGCGCAGCCCTCCGACGAGGTGCTGGACCTCTCCGGGGCGGAGCGATTCGAAGCAGGCTCGATGACCGCCACCGGCGCGGTCCTGCTGATCGCGGCTTGCCTGCTGGTCGTCTCCGGACTGGCCGTCGGTGCCGCGAGCTACGTCTGGCGCCGACGGCTCGACGGGCTGCAGCCACGCCAGCGCGACTATGGCGAGCTGCTCACCATCGCCGCGTTGGCGCGGGTGCCAGTTGAACCGTCGATGACACCGTCCGAGATCGCCAACCAGATAGCGGAGCGATTCCCAAGCGACGCGGATGCCATCCAGGCCGTCTCGAGAGCGTACGTGGAAGCAATCTACAGCCTATCGTCAGGGGAGCTGGCACCCGGCCATGGCGACTGGGAGAGGCGTCGCCCCCGCCTGATGCGGGAGGCGCTCCGACGGCGACTCGCGCGGCGGGACCATCCTTGACTTCGCAAGTCGGGTGGTCTACAGTCGCCTCTGATGACGCCTGACGCGGATGCCCGTCTGCTTCGCACCCCGCTCTATCAGGTCCACCTCGACGCGGGCGCCCGAATGGTCCCCTTCGGCGGCTGGGACATGCCGGTGCAGTACACCGGGATCATTGCCGAGCATCTGGCGGTCCGCGCAAGTGTGGGTCTCTTCGATCTCTCTCACATGGGCCGGCTTCGCTTCTGTGGCTCCAACGGTCGCGCCACCGTCCAGGAGCTGACCACGAACGACGTCGGGCGGCTGTCTGACGGCCGGGCCCAGTATTCGTTGATCTGCAACGAGCAGGGCGGCATTCGAGACGACGTGGTCGTCTACAACCGCGGCGACGACCTGCTCATGGTGGTCAATGCCTCGAATCGGGAGAAGATCCTCGGCTGGATCTCCGAGCGGCTGGGCAGTAAGGCGCTACCAGAGGATCTCACATCTGGAACGGCGATGATCGGCGTCCAGGGTCCGGCGGCGGAGGCGCTGCTCCAGCCAATGACGGACACCCCGCTAGCTTCACTTCGCTACTATTCGGCGGTTGACGGCGTTGTCGCTGGTACGCGGGCGTTGATCGCCCGCACGGGTTACACGGGCGAGGACGGCTTCGAGTTGATCATAGACGCGGCGATCGCGCCGAGCTTATGGCACTGTCTCGCTGACGGCGAGCTCGGGCCGAAGCCGGCGTTATGCGGACTCGGCGCTCGCGACACGTTACGGCTCGAGGCGGGCATGCCACTCTACGGCCACGAGCTGGACGAAGCCACGACGCCGTTCGAGGCCGGGTTGACCCGGGTCGTCCGGCTCGACAAGGCGGCGTTCGTAGGACGAGCAGCGCTGGCGCGGCTGAGCGAGGCGCCGCCGGCGCGCCGGCTGGTCGGTTTCGAGATGCTCGGGTCTGGCGTGCCCAGGCAGGGATATCCCGTCGCGGTTGAGGGCGAGGCTGCTGGCGTCGTGACGAGTGGCACCCATTCGCCATCGCTGCGGCGCAGTATCGGCATCGCTCTGGTTCGGACCGCCTTCGCCGTACCGGGACAGGCGATCGCGGTAGTCGTACGCGAAAAGCCTCAATCGGCGCGCGTCGTCGATCTGCCGCACGTCCCGCACCACACGAGGAAGATCCCAGCCCGTCAGTCCTGACTGAAGCGTTGCGCGCTCCGCGCACCGCCACGAGGAGAGTCCATTGGATCCTACAGACCGCAAGTACAGCGAAGAGCACGAGTGGGCGCTCGTCCAGGGCGACCTCGTTACGATCGGCATCACCGATTTCGCCCAGGACCAGCTTGGCGACGTCGTCTACGTGGAGCTGCCGAGCGTCGGCCACCGCGTGGAGCAGCTCAAGGTCTTCGGGGTCATAGAGTCGGTCAAGACGGCTTCTGACCTCTACGCGCCGGTCAGCGGCGAGATCGTCGAAGTCAACCAGGCGCTGGTCGACGAACCAGCGGGTGTGAACGACTCGCCGTACGACGCGGGCTGGTTGATCAAGGTACGGCCGGACAGTCCCGATGCGCTCCAGAGCGAGGTCGATAAGCTGCTTACCGCTGAGCAATACAACCAGCACATCGCGCACTGACCTGAGACTGTCCAGACTTCTGTTCGAAAAGGCGTGATCGATTTGGCCTTCTTGCCTTTGACCGATGCAGGCCGCCAGGCGATGCTCGAGACGATCGGGATCCCCTCGGTGGACGACCTGTTCGCTGACGTTCCCGAGGGCTTGCGCTTCCCGGCCCTCGAGCTCCCCGGACCGCGCTCTGAGCTAGAAGCGCGCGAGGTCATGGAAGCGCTGGCGGCCGAGAACCGGCCGCTCTCCGAGCTGGCGTGCTTCGTCGGCGCTGGCGCCTACAACCATTACGTCCCGGCAGCCGTCAGCAATCTGATGATGCGGTCGGAGTTCCTGACCTCCTACACGCCATACCAGCCGGAGTTGAGTCAGGGCACGCTGCAGTTCATGTTCGAGTTCCAGAGCCTCGTCTGCGACCTGCTGGGCATGGAGGTGGCCAACGCGTCGGTCTACGATGGCTCCACTGCCTGCGCGGAAGCGGTCCTGATGGCGCAGCGGCTCACCCGGCGGGACCACGTCGTGCTCGCGGGAGACCTGCACCCAGAGTACCGCGA
Source organism: Chloroflexota bacterium (assembly GCA_020850915.1). The sequence goes on from JADZDV010000589.1 coordinate 3,317, forward strand.
GACTATCGCGACGTATCTTCGCGCCCGGGACATCAAGATCGAGACCGGCAGGGTCGAACGGCGGAACGGTCGCCTCGAGCTGTCCGATCTCTCTCTGAACATCGACCAGGAGACGGCGTGCGTTGTCGTCCAGCAGCCCGGGTTCTTCGGCTCGATTGGCGGGCTGAGCGCGCTGGCGGAGCTGACCCACGCCGCCGGCGCCCTGCTCGTCGTCGCTGTCCCCGAGTCGGTGTCGCTCGGCCTGCTCAAGCCGCCCGGAGCGTTCGGGGCCGACATCGTGGTGGCGGAGGGCCAGCCACTCGGGATCCCGCCAGCCTTCGGCGGTCCCTGGTCAGGACTCATGGCCACCCGCTCGGCGTTCGTCCGCCAGCTTCCGGGACGAATCGTGGGAGAGACGGTTGACCACACCGGGAAGCGCGGCTTCGTACTGACCCTCCAGGCAAGAGAGCAGCACATCCGGCGCGAGAAGGCGACCTCTAACATCTGCACCAGCCAGACGCTCCTGGCGCTGGCCAACACGATCTATCTGAGCCTCCTCGGTCCGTCTGGACTGCGGTCGGCGGCCGGGTTATCTCACCGTGCTGCTGTCGAGCTGGCCGAACGAGTCGAGCGCCTGCCGGGCTGCGCGGTCCTCACCCCGCAACCGTTCTTCAACGAGTTCGTCGTCTCCCTGCCAGTCCCCGCCGCTGACGCTCGCTGCCGGCTCATCGAGGGGGGCATTGTCGGAGGCGCCGATCTTGGGCAGTGGCTCCCCGGCTTCGAAGATTGCCTGCTGCTGTGTTGCACCGAGCTGAATTCCCGCTGTCAGATCGACCGGCTCGTGTCGGCGCTGGCCGAGATCGGAGGTCGATCGTGACCGCGCCGAAGCCGGCCGAGCCGCTCCTGAGTGAGCTGAGCCAGCCCGGTCGCCGAGGACACCAGATCCCACTCATGGACGATCCGGCGGGGGATCTCCCGGCCGATCTGCTCCGAGAGGACCTGAAGCTGCCGGAGCTCTCCGAACTGGACGTCGTCCGCCACTTCACCCATCTCTCGTCCTTCAACTTCTCCGTGGACGCCGGGTTCTATCCGCTCGGCTCCTGCACCATGAAGTACAACCCGAAGATCAACGATGAGATGGCTCGTCTGCCAGGGTTCGCCGCCCTGCACCCGTACCAGCCCGAGGAGACCGTCCAGGGTGCGCTCAGGCTGATGTATGAGATCGAGCGCTTCCTGGCCAGCATCACCGGCTTCGCGGCGGCCACTCTCCAGCCCGCGGCCGGCGCGCACGGCGAGCTGTGCGGCATGCTGATGATCCGCGAGGCGCTCAAGGCGCGCGGCGAGGCGCATCGCAAGAAAGTGCTCGTGCCAGATTCCGCCCACGGGACGAACCCGGCCACCGCCGCCATGTGCGGCTTCTACACCCAGTCGATCCCCACCGACGAGCGTGGCAACGTCGACCTCGCCCGACTCAAGGCGGAGGCAGACGGCGAGACGGTCGGACTGATGCTCACGAACCCGAACACGCTCGGCCTGTTTGAGGAGCATGTGCTGGAGATCACCCACACCGTGCACCAGGCCGGCGGTCTGGTCTACGGCGATGGCGCAAACCTGAACGCCATCCTCGGTGTGGTCCGGCCGGCCGAGGCGGGGTTCGACGTGATGCACATCAACCTGCACAAGACGTTCTCGCAGCCGCACGGCTCTGGCGGGCCCGGCGCCGGCCCGGTGGTCGTGTCCGCCGAGCTGGAGCCGTTCCTGCCGGTACCAGTGGTCCGCAAGCACGGCGACGCATATCGCCTGGAGCTCGATCGTCCGTCGTCGATCGGCCGCCTCAAGGCGTTCGCCGGCCATTTCGGCGTTCTCGTTCGCGCCTGGACGTATATCGTGATGCACGGCGGCGCCGGGCTGCTCGAGAACAGTCGCGCGGCGGTCTTGAATGCCAACTACCTCCGGGTGCTGCTCCGAGACGTGTACGACCTCGCGTACGACAGGACCTGCATGCACGAGTTCGTGCTCTCGGGCGTGCGCCAGAAGCGAGAGGGCGCCCGCACCCTCGATATGGCGAAACGGCTGATAGATTTCGGCTATCATCCGCCAACGATCTATTTCCCGCTGATCGTCGAAGAAGCGTTGATGATCGAGCCGACCGAGACTGAGAGTCAGGAGACGCTGGACGGGTTTGCCGAGACGATGAGGCAGATTGCGCACGAGGCGAGAACGGATCCTGAAGTCGTTCGGTCGGCGCCTCACAACGCTGTGGTAGGGCGGCTTGACGAGGTCCGGGCGGCTCGCCAACCGATCCTCCGCTGGAGCTGGTGAACGATTGACCGGTCTCGACCGCATGGTCGAGCGATCGTAGGATCTGGGAACGGGGAACGAAGGGGATGGAAAGCCGCGCGCCGAGGGTGAGTGCAGGTCAGGGGGGAGCAGTGGCGAGCCCCCTGCTCGAGGTGGAAGACCTCAAGACGTGGTTCTACACGCCTGACGGCGTGGTGAAGGCCGTCAACGGGGTGTCGTACACGCTGAACCAGGGCGAGGCGCTCGGCCTGGTCGGGGAGAGCGGCTGTGGGAAGAGCGTGAGCGCGCTGTCGCTCATGCGGCTGATCCCCACCCCGCCAGGCAAGATCGTCAACGGCAAGGTGCTCTTCGAGGGCACGGACCTGCTGACGATCTCGGACGAAGACATCCGACGAATTCGTGGCAACGACATCGCCATGATCTTCCAGGATCCGATGACGTCCCTGAACCCGGTCCTGACGGTGGGGCGCCAGATCTCGGAAGCGCTCGAGTTGCACAAAGGCCTCAGCAGGAAGGACGCGCGCGAACGGACGATCCAGCTCCTCGAGCTGGTCGGCATTCCGTCAGCCCGGTCACGCGTGGATGACTATCCCCACCAGTTCTCCGGCGGTATGCGTCAACGTGTGATGATCGCCATGGCGCTCTCGTGCGAGCCGAAGATCCTGCTCGCCGACGAGCCGACCACCGCGCTGGACGTGACGATCCAGGCCCAGATCCTGGACCTGATCAAGCGTCTCCGCGAGGAGCTCGGCATGGCGGTGGTCATGATCACCCACGACCTGGGCGTGGTAGCTGGCATCGCCGACCGGATCAACGTCATGTACGCGGGATACATCGTCGAGTCCGGCACGGCGGATGACGTCTTCCACACTCCGCGGCACCCGTACACGCTCGGCTTGCTGCGATCCATTCCCCGAGTCGACGAAGTCCGCGAAAAGCTGATCCCGATCGAGGGCCTCCCGCCCGATCTGATCGACACGCCCCCTGGCTGCCCGTTCCAGCCGCGCTGTCCATACGCTATCGATCGCTGCCAGCAGGAGAACCCTTCGCTGGAGCCCGTCAGCCTTGGACACACCATCGCCTGCTGGGTTGACGTCACTGGAGGTGAAGGCTGATGCCGGAGACAACCGTCGCCCCAATCAACGGCGCGTCAACCACGAATGGCGAGGTGCTGCTCGACGTCAAGCACCTTAAGATGTACTTCCCCATCACGCAGGGCATCATCCTGCAGCGCAGGGTCGGCTACGTGCGAGCGGTGGACGACATCTCCTTCCATATCCGCCAGGGTGAGACGCTGGGTTTGGTGGGGGAGTCGGGCTGCGGGAAGTCCACTACGGGTCGCGCGATCCTTCAGCTCTATCGACCGACCGCGGGCTCCGTGGACTTCATGGGCAAAGATCTGACGAAGATCGGCAGCGGCGATCTTCGTCGGATGCGCCGGGAAATCCAGATGATCTTCCAGGATCCCTACGCGTCGTTGAATCCGCGCATGACGGTCGGGAGCATCATCGGCGAGCCGCTCGAGATCCATGGTCTAGCGAAAGGGAAGCAGAAGCAGGAGCGGATCCAGGAGCTGCTTCGGACCGTCGGTCTGAACCCCTACTTTGCAAACCGCTACCCCCACGAGTTCTCAGGTGGTCAGCGCCAGCGCATCGGCATCGCTCGGGCGCGCGCCGTTGAGCCGCGTTTCATCGTCTGTGACGAGCCGATCTCCGCGCTCGACGTTTCCATCCAGGCGCAGATCCTCAACTTGCTGGAAGAGCTCCAGGATCGCCTCGGCCTGACCTATCTGTTCATCGCTCACGATCTCGGCGTGGTGCGCCACATCTCCGATCGCGTGGCAGTGATGTACGTCGGCAAGATCGTCGAAGTTGCTGATCGGGATGCCCTGTACGATAACCCGCTGCATCCGTACACGCAGGCGCTGCTCTCAGCCGTTCCGGTGCCCGACCCCGTGGTGGAGCGGCAACGCAAGCGAATTATTCTCGTCGGGGACGTGCCAAGCCCGGTGAATCCGCCGACAGGCTGCCGCTTCAATCCACGCTGCCGGTACGCCGAGGAGACTTGCCGGGTCGACGAGCCGCCGCTCACTGAGGTGAAACAGGGTCATTGGGCTGCCTGCCACTACTGGCAGGAGATCGAGGCTGGCACGAAGCGGGTCACCTCGGCGAGCAACGGCTCGGCTCCAACCACAAACGGCGCCACCGTTTGAGGAGCTGACCCGGCCCCCCTCCTGAATCATTCGCCTGGCCAGGTGGGCGGCGTTGCAACGGTCGCCGAGCTCCGTTTCTCGGGCTACAGCCTGTCTGACTCAAGCGACTCCATCGAGTCCAGCGCGGCCTCTGCCGCCTCGCTGACCTTCTCATCTGAACCGGCGATGGCATACAGCAGCGCCTCGCGCGCCTCTTCGCCGCCAATCTCCCCCAGCGAGCGAACGGCGGCCAGGCGGATACCCACCTCCTCGTCGTCCACTAGAGGGATCAACGAACCGACAGCTCGTTCGTCGCCAACCTGCCCGCACGCCTCGGTCGCCGCGAGCCGCAGCTCGTCGTCTGCACTGCTGAGATCCCGGATGAGCCAGTCTGTCCACGCCTCGTCCGCGCTGCGGCCCATGGAGCGGACCGCGGCCCCCTTGAGGCGCTCGTCGCCGTACGAGATGCCGATCAGGTTCTGCACCGTCGAGTCGCTGAAGTACCCCAGCGAGACGAGGGCCGCGGCACGCAGACCGAGCCCCTGGTCAGGACCCTGGACCGCTGCCAGCAGCGCCGCTCGCACTCGTCGCGCACGCACCGGCGAGATCTCGCCCAGCTCCCCGGCCCGGGCGAGATCGCCAAGTCGCTGCGCGGCCGCCATGCGCGCGCCCGGGTCCGGGTCTTCCGCCAGCATCGAGACCAGCCGCGTCTCCAGCGCCTCGCCGCTGTCCTCCACAACCGCCAGGACCGCGCCGCGACGGACGACCGGGTCCGGATCGTTCATGCCGAGCCGGTACACCTCGTTGAAATCCAGCCGGAGATTGTTGGTCTCAGCCTCGTGGAGCTGCACGAGGAGCCGGACCTTGGCGGCGGTCGGAAGCCCAGACCACGGGTGGCTAAGGCGACCGGCCTGCTCCGGCATCAGGTGCGCGAGGCCAACCAGCGCCTCGCGGCTCGGTACGATGCCCGAGCGCAGCGCCTCCAACACCACCTCGAACTGGTCCTCAGCCACGCGCGCCTCCCTGCTCAGTACGCGCGTGCGAAGAGCGCCCGCCGCTCGGCCGGCTTGTCGCAGCGCACGCAGGCGCCCGCGTCGTCCGCCTCGTCGAGCGGGAGGCAGCGGATCGTCGCCCCGGTCTCTTCCTTGATCCTCGCCTCACAGGCGGCGTTGCCGCACCAGCGCGCTCGGATGAAGCCTCGACTGGCCTCCATCACCGCGCGGAATTCGTCCAGCGAATCGACGACGTGTGTGTTCGCGGCCCGGAAAGCGACGGCGCGCTCGAACAACGCCCGCTGAATCGTCTCCAGCTCCTCAAGGAGGACGGCGGCCAGGTCCGCCATCTGGACGTCTCGCTTCTCGAATGTGTCGCGACGCACCAGGACGACTTTCGACTGGCTCACGTCTCTCGGTCCGACCTCGAGCCGGACCGGTACGCCGCGCAGCTCCCACTCGTTGAACTTCCAGCCCGGACGGTTGTCGGTCCAATCGGCCTCGACGCGCAGCCCCGCCTCGGTCAACGCTCGCTGCAGTCTCTGTACAGCCTCGTTCACTGCTTCCGTCTCGCCCGGCTTCCGCGCGGGGATCGGAATCAGCACGACCTGCGTCGGTGCGACCCGGGGCGGTAGGATCAACCCCCGGTCGTCTCCGTGCACCAGGATCACCGCGCCGACCGTGCGAGTCGAGAGTCCCCAGCTTGTCGTCCAAGCGTAGCGGCGCTCCCCATCCATGTCCTGAAAGTCGATGTTGAATGCCTTCGAGAAGTTCTGGCCAAGCATGTGCGAGGTCGCCGACTGCAGCGCCAGACCGTCCGGCATCAGCGCCTCGACGGCGTACGTCGCATCCGCGCCGGGGAACTTGTCGGACTCCGTCTTGACGCCCTTGATCACCGGTACGGCCAGGTCATTCTCGATGAAGTCCCGGTAGGCTTCCAGCTGCTGCATCGTCTCGCGCTGCGCCTCGTCGAAGGTCCGATGCGCCGTGTGTCCCTCCTGCCAGAGGAACTCGGTCGTGCGGAGGAACGGCCGGGTCCGCTTCTCCCACCGCACGACGTTGCACCACTGGTTGATCAGGATCGGCAAGTCGCGCCAGGACTGCACCCACCTGGCATACATCGTGCCGATGATCGCCTCAGACGTTGGCCGGATAGCCAGGCGCTCGTTGAGCTTCTCTCCGCCCGCCTCCGTGACCCATGCCACCTCTGGCGCGAACCCTTCAACGTGCTCGGCCTCGCGCAGCAGCAGGCTCTCCGGAACGAAGAGCGGAAAGTAGCCGTTACGGTGCCCTGTGGCCTTGAAGCGAAGGTCGAGCCGTTCGACCATGTTCTCCCAGAGGGAGAACCCGTACGGCTTGATGACCATGCACCCGCCTACGGGCGAGTAGTCAGCCAGGCCGGCTTTCTGCCAGACGGCGGTGTACCAGCGTGAGAGGTCCTCCCGCTTGGCGGGTACCTCTTCGACGAATTCCTGGCTGTCCTCGGCCACACGTCCTCCTGCGCCCCTCGCCCCCGAGAAAGTGAAAGACCCCTCCCGGCGGGAGGGAATCTCGAGCTGGGCCCGGTGCCCATGCAGCACCTGATCGCAATAATCTGCTGATGAGATTCTAGCGAACGTCTCGACGGACCACAAAACAGGCGGCCACGATGCTATGATGGCCGCCCGGTGGCCATACGGCGACCGGCGGAGCTCGTTAACCTGCTGGCGCGGCTGCCTGATTGGAAGCGACATCGGTGATCCACGAACGTCCCGCCCTCGACGATAGCGCGCACGGAGCTCTCTCACCGGACAATCCCGGCCCCTGCTGGCTCGACATTGACCTTGACGCGATCCGGCAGAACGTCAGCGCTCTGCGACGGCTGGTCGGAGGGCGAACGGGCGTCGCGGCCGTGGTGAAAGCGGGCGCGTACGGCCTTGGCGCGGCTCCGGTGGCCAGCGCCGCGGTCGCCGCCGGGGCGACGTTCCTGTGCGTGGCCCGGCTGAGCGAGGCGTCTGAGCTGCGCGTGGCGGGCCTTCAGACGCCCATCGTCAACCTGGCGCGAACCTCGCCGGAAGAGGCCGAGCTGGCCGTGGCCTATGGTGTCACCGCGACGGTCGCGGACCAGGAGTCCCTGGAAGGTCTGGTCCGGGCTGCCAGCAAGTGGGGCGTCCGCCTACCCGTGCATCTGAAAGTGGACACCGGGCTGACCCGCTACGGCGCCCAGCCGTACGAGCTGCTGGATCTGCTCCCGCGGCTGCGCAAGGCGGCAGCGATCCACGTCGAAGGCATCATCAGCCACTTTGCCGCCGCGGACGAGCCGGACCTGGCGTGCGCGCGCGAACAGCTCGCGCGTTTCGAGGAGGCGGTCGCCCTGGTGGGCAGCGCAGGCCTCCACCCCGCGTACCGCCATCTGGCCAACAGCGCCGGAGCGCTGGCACTGCCCGAGGCCCGCCTTGATCTGGTCCGCCTGGGGATCACTCTGTCCGGCCATTACCCATCGGAGTCCGTGCCGCGTGACGTGAGGCTCCGCCCGGCCGTGCTGTTCAAGGCGCGGCTGGCCCGCGTCTACCACCTGCCCGCCGACACGCCGATCGGCTACGGTCACAGCTTTGTCACAGCGCGCCCAACCGTCGCCGGGCTCGTCCCCGCCGGTTACGCCGACGGTCTCCCCCGCGCCGCCAGCGGTCGCGGCTCGGTCCTGGTACGCGGACGGCGGGCGCCGATGATCGGTCGCGTCTCGATGGACCAGTGCGTCGTGGACCTGACCGACGTGCCTGGCGCGGCGGTCGGCGACGAAGCCGTCCTGTTCGGCAAGCAGGACCACGCCAGCATCCCGCTCGAGGAGTTTGCCGCGTGGGGCGACACGATCAGCCACGAGGCGCTCTGCCGAATCGGCCCGCGGGTGCCCCGGGTGTACCGAGGCGCACCCGTGCTCACCGGGCGGCTCGCCAGACCTGAGTGACGCGACGCCCGCGTGCGCAGCTTCCGCGAGTTCATCGAAGCGAAGCGTCGCGGTGAGCGCCACGAGCGCGCCGAGCTGGAGCAGCTCGTCCAGCGCTTCACGGTCGGCGAGCTCCCCGACTACCAGGTCGCCGCGTGGCTCATGGCGGTCTGTTTCCAGGGTATGACGCCGGCCGAGACCGCCGACCTCACGGAGCTGATGGCCAGCTCTGGCGACCGGCTCGATCTGTCCTCGATCGGCCCCGTCGTCGGAGACAAGCACTCAACCGGGGGCGTTGGCGACAAGACGTCGCTGGTAGCTGTCCCGCTCGCCGCGGCGTGCGGTCTCCCTATGGCGAAAATGTCGGGCCGGGGGCTGGGCTTCAGCGGCGGCACGCTCGACAAGCTCGAGTCGATCGACGGCTTCCGCGTCCAGCTCGCGCCCGACGAGTTCGTGGACCAGGTGCGACGCATCGGCATCGCGATCGTCGGCCAGTCGCCCCGATTGGCGCCGGCGGACGGCAAGCTCGACGCGCTGCGGGACGTCCCCGGGACGGTGGAAAGCATCCCGCTGCTGGCCAGCAGCATCATGAGCAAGAAGCTGGCGGCCGGTGCGAGCGTCATCGTGCTCGATGTAAAGACCGGCCGCGGGGCGTTCTTGAACGACCTGGCGGATTCGCTGCGACTCGCCGACCTGATGGTGGCGATCGGGCGTCGCGCCGGCCGGACCGTCGTCGCGCTGGTCACCAACATGGACCAACCGCTCGGCCGTGCCGTCGGCAACGCGCTGGAGATCGCCGAAGTGGTCGCGAGCCTGCGTGGCGAAGGACCCGCGGATCTCGCGACTCTGGCCGAGACCATCGCGGCAGAGCTGCTCTTTCAGGCGAAGCTCGCGCCAGCGCTCGCCACTGCGCGGGCGCTAGCGCGACAGGCGCGCCAGAACGGATCGGGACTGGCGAAGCTACGGGAGATGGTGGTCGCCCAGGGCGGCGATCCCCGCCAGATCGACGCTCCGGAGCGCCTTCCGCGGGCGCCTCTGCATCGTCGTGTCATCGCCAGCGAGACCGGCTGCGTGGGCAGACTGGACGCTCGCCTCGTCGCCGACGCGGCACTCGCGCTCGGCGCCGGGCGAATGGCGAAAGGCGACCGGATAGACCCGTCCGCGGGAGTCGTACTCGAGGTGAAGATCGGCGACACGGTGAGCACAGGCCAGCCGCTCGCCATGCTCCGCGGTCGATCCGTGGAGCAGTTGGACCAGGCCGCGAGGCTCGTCGGCTCTGCATTTTCCCTACAGGCTGATCGGCCCATCCAGCCGGCTCTGGTCCACCGACGGCTCGACTGAGACTTCCGCCCGCGGTTCAGACGCTGACCCCGTCGTCCACGGCTTTGGAGAGCCAGTCCCGCGCGGCGGAGGCAAGCCGCGAGACAGGTCCACGTACCACGGTGCAGCGTGGGAGTGAGCTGAGAAAGGCCCGGCCGTATCCGCGCCGAGTGAGTCGGCTGTCGAGCATGACCACCATCCCGCGGTCCTCTCGACTCCGGATCAGCCGTCCGAACCCCTGCCGCAGTCGAATCACTGCCTGGGGCACGGCGTACTCGTTGAAGGCGTTCTGAAACGCCTCGCCCCGTGCCTGGAACACCGGGTCGGACGGCGCCGTGAACGGTAGCCGGACAATTACCAGGCAGCTCAGCGCCTCGCCAACCACGTCTACACCTTCCCAGAAGCTGCTCGTCCCGAAGAGCGCCACTCGCTCCCCCTGCCGGAACTGCTGGAGCAGGCGCTCGCGAGACGATGACTCCAGACCCTGTCCCAGCAGCGTGATGCCCCGCTGGCTGAGCGGCGCCTTCAGCGCCTGGTAGGTCGCACGCAACTGGCTGTGAGACGTGAACAGCGCCATGGTCCGACCGTCGAGCGCGGCGACGACCGACCCGATCGCCCGCTCGACAGCGGCCTGGAAACCGGTCTGGTTGGGCTCCGGCACGTCCTCCGGCAGGTACAGCAGCGTCGATTGCAGGTAGTCGAACGGCGACCCGACGATCAGCTCCCTCGGCTCAGGCACGCCCAGTCGCTCGCGAACGTAATCGAAGCGCTGCGCGGCAGCCAGGGTGGCAGAGGTGAGGATCAGGGTCTCTTTTTCGCCGAAGAGCGCATGCCGCAACACCTCGGCCACGTCGAGCGGCGCCGCGTGCACCTCCACGTCCTGCCCCCGGCCGATCGCCAGCCAGTACACCATCGAGCGATCGGGTGCGACCATGGCGTGTCGCAGCCGCTCCTCGGTCTGAACCAGCAGCGACGCCTGTGCAGCGAGCTCGCCGTTCAGGTCCTCCCAGGCCTCGCCGCCGCGCCCCGCAAGCTCGAACAGGGACTGCAGCCCGCCCAGGTGGCCCGCCAGCCCCAGAATCGCCTCTCCTAGCGGCTGAACGGCCTTTGGAATGGCAGCCCAGGCCGGCCGAGCGCGCACATGGTCCATCATACGGAGGGTGA
>JADZDV010000590.1 GCA_020850915.1 Chloroflexota bacterium
CGGCGCGGGATCACGGCCAAGCGGGCGCTGCTCGGGTGGGAGCGCGGCCACGCGGAGCACGCCGGAGAGGTCGACCCCGCCGGCCTCCGGCGCGGAGGCGATCACCGAACGGCGGAACCCGGGATCACCCCACGTGAGGATGAGCGCCGAACCGGCCTGCCCGCGCTGGCGGGCGGCTTCAACTGGCGACGGCCAGCCGCTGGAGACGCGCGAGGCGGCCTCATGTAGCGTGCGGTCGGTTGCGGTGGCCTCGCTGAGTGGCATCTGGCGGCCACTGCTGGCACCCGCTCGCCTCGCGGGCGCGGATTCGCCGGTGAGCTTCGCGATGCGTGCGCGAATGCCGGGATTGCCCCAGGCGTAGGCGAGCAGGCCCAGGATGGCGACATGCACGACCAGGATGATGGCGCTCAGCAGGGGCACGCTGAAGTCGTACATCTGCATCCAGTCGCCGTTGATGCCACTGGCGAAGTCCAGGAGCGGGTAGAGCACCAGGGCGTTGAGCAGGGAGATCCAGGTGAACTGGATGAGCAGCTCGTTGACGGCGGCGCGCATGGGCGGCTTCTTGAGAAAGACCAACCCGACGGCGATGGCGGCCAGCACGATGTTCACGACGGTGCCCGCGGACGCGATGATGACCTGCTGCGCGTTCGTGAACTCGCGGGGATCGAACTCGACGTAGCCCGCGAAGCCGAAGAAGCCCCAGCCCAGCACGTGGCCGCCGAAGAGCCAGATGGCGACGGCGTGCCCAAGCTCATGCAGCGCGACGGAGATGGGGATGAGGACGAAGAAGGCGGCCTGATCGACGAGGTGCCGGTCTTCCGGGGTGAAGTTCCGGTCGAACGTGCCCCGGAAGTTGCGGATCAACTGGTAAACGACCCGCGCTCCAATAATGAGGTAGAAGATACTGATGAGTGCGAACGGACCGAGTGGCATGCGGTGGCTCCGGTGAGATCATCGCCTAGAGCGGGAAGTCTGGCACAGCCAGCGTCAGAGTACCCGCCAGGGTGTTTGGCCGCGGGTGGACACCGTGGAGGCGTGAAGATGTGTCGTGCCAGGGAGAGCCTTCGTCCCCTGGCGGTTCAGGAACGAGATCCTACACCTGCGGACGCAGGATGACAGGGAAGGGTGGACGGCGGGTGGCAGGTGGGCTCAGGTGACCGCTGGCTCGGATTGGTTCCGCTCGGCGCGTGCCAGTTGCCGGGAAATCAGGACGGCGACGGCGGCCACAACCGCGCCACCGATGGCGACGGCGACGGCCACGCCCCAGTTCTGGCTGAACGCCCCGGCGAGCGCATCCCCGATCGGCGTGCCGCCGGCAAAGACGGTCAGGTAGATGCTCATCACGCGGCCGCGCATGGCGTCCGGGGTATTCGTCTGGACGGTGGTGTTGGCCTGGGTCATGGTGGAGGTCATGGTGAAACCGACCCCGACCATGAGGGCCATGGCCACGAGGGGCGGCGCCCCGAACTTCGCTGCTGCCGCCAGGCCGATCTCCAGCAAGCCGAAGGCCAGGGCGGTGGTGACCAACATGCGCGGGGACGGGCGGCGGCCGGTGAAGGCCAACAGCAGCGCGCCGGTGAGTGAGCCCACGCCGAGCGACGACATCAGCAACCCGAAGCCACCAGCGCCGATGTTGAAGGCGTCCTTGGCCAGCAACGGCGCCCAGACATTGAAGTTCATGCCGAAGAGCGCCATGAGCCCGGCCAGGATGATGGGGAGCAGCACCGCCCGGGTCTTCAGCGAGTAGGCGAGGCCTTCGCGCAGACGCTCGACGGGAGACCCCGTGCTGACGTTGCGCGGCAGGCCCATGGCGCGCATGAGGAGCAGTCCGATGATGACCGGGATGTAGGAAAGCGAGTTGAGGACGAAGCAGATGCCAGGCCCGTAGTTGCTGAGCAGCAGGCCCGCCAGCGCCGGTCCGACGATGCGGCTGGTATTGAAGAGCGCCGAGTTGAGCGCGATGCCATTCATGAGGTCGTCTTGCCCGACGAGATCGACCACGAACGCCTGGCGGGCGGGCATGTCGAAGGCAGAGAAGATGCCGAGGCCGAGGGCGGCCGCGTAGATCTGCCAGAGCTGGAGCTCGCCGCGTTCGAGCTGGAACGCCAGCAGGGCGGTGATGATCGCGAAACAGATCTGGGTGCAGATCAGCAGGTTGCGCTTCGGTACCCGGTCGACAAAGACCCCGGCGGGCAGGCCCAGCAGCAGCGTAGGCCCAAACTGGAAGACGCCGACGAGGCCAAGCGCCGCTGGCGAATTCGTGAGCGAGAGCACGAGCCAGCTCTGGGCCAGCGTCTGCATCCAGGTGCCGGTCAGGGAAAAGAGTTGCGTGGTGAAGAAGATACGGTAGTCGCGATGGCCGAGCGAACGCAGCCCGTTTGGCAGGCGCGTTGCCCGCGCCGGCGCAACCGGAAAATCGCCGGCGCGGGTGGGGGTGAGTTCCGGCGTTTCTGGCTCGCCGATGGCCGTTCGCTGCATCAACCGCATTGGCGTGAACGCTGCATGTTTCGTGCCTGACATGTTCGTGGTGCTAATGGTTACTGAGATATGCTACTTCACGTAGTCCAGCCGCTTGACGGTCGCCGTGATCTCAGTAGTATTCACGGCGCATATCCCGGGCGAAAGTCACGCGTCGACGCCGCTGTTCCAGAATGGATGTCCGCTTGGATCAGCGACTTGCCGGCGTATGGTTTTGCCGGGAGGTGTTCGCAGCCGCAGTGCAGC
>JADZDV010000591.1 GCA_020850915.1 Chloroflexota bacterium
CGCATGATTGTCGCTCCCTCACGTCTGCGATGATAGAGTCCCAGCAAGAGTGCAAGAGCGGGGCGGCCGGTTGACAGAGCCGGCCACTGTGTGGTCCTCCTCGGGATGGACAAGATCACCGAAGGAGAGGAGCCACGACGATGGCCGACACGGTCAGCATGGCACTGGGAGAGCTGGGGCGCAAGGTGGAGCAGCAGGGCGACGTGGACGTTCCGCGGGAAGGGGTGCGGGTGCTGAGCCAGGCGCTGATGAAAGTGGAGGTGAGCCAGCAGCTCGGGGCTGAGCGGCACGAGCGGACGGCGGAGCGGGCCGGCTACCGCAACGGGTACCGCGAGCGGGACTGGGACACGCGGGTGGGGACGATCGGACTGAAGGAGCCGCGGGTGCGTTACGGCGGCTACCTGCCGAGCTGGCTGGAGCCGCGGGAGCGTGCGGAGCAGGCGCTGGTGGCGGTGGTGCGGGAGGCCTACGTCCAGGAGATCTCGACCCGGAAGGTCGATGACCCTTCGGCTGCGCTCATGGCAGGCTCTGGCCAAGTCGCTGGGGCTGGACGGGATCTCCAAGAGCCAGCCGGATGCCGCCAGCGCGCGCGAGCAGTGGCGGAAGGTGGCCGACGGGCCGCGGGCGCGGTTCCCACGGGCGGCGGCGCTGCTGGACGAGGCGGAGGAGGACGTGCTGGCCTACCTGGCCTTCCCGCGGGAGCACTGGCGCCAGATCTGGAGCAACAACCCGCTGGAGCGGCTGAAGAAGGAAGTCAAGCGGCGGACCGATGTGGTGGGCATCTGCCCGAAGCCGACCGCGGTGATCCGGCTGGTGGGGGCGGTGCTCGCCGAGCAGCATGACGGGCGGCAGGTCTGCCGCCGCTCCTTCAGCGCCGAGTCGCTGGCCAAACTCAACAAGGAGGAGCCGACCAAACCGTCGGCCTTCCTGGCGGCCGGCTGAACGGGGCGGCCTGTGGAGTTGTGGACAACGCGTCGCGTTGCCGCACAGCCCCACAGGCCCGACGACGACGAGGACCACGCACCCCAACGTACACACTTGACGGGGCTCCAACTTCTTCTCGAAGGAGGTGCGCGATCGCGGCCGTACCAGCATTGCCGATGTCGAGCCAGATCACCTTCGGAGGCGCACCTTCGACAAAGCTGCGCTCGCGAAAGTCGGTGTCCTTCGAGACGATCGCAAAGCCGCGCGCGCGGGCATATTCCCAGATCTGCCGATCCGTCGCCCCGAGCAGGCCAGCATCGCGAACATGTTCGCTGCCGGGATACTCTTTCGCTAGCAGGTAGGTCAGCCGCCGGCTGAGGTTCTCGTCGACAAGCAGCCTCACTGCACGGAGTGCGAGAGCCGTCGTTCGCGTGCCGCTGCGAACGCGAAGATCGCGCGGATGTCATCCCGCGTCAGGTCGGGGAAGTCGGCGAGAATCTCGTCCTCGCTCATCCCGCCCGCGAGGTACTCCAGCACGTCGTACACGGTGATCCGCGTGCCCTTGATATGGGGCTTGCCGCTCCGCACATCGGGGTCGACCGTAATTCGCTCACGCCAGCACATGGTGGGAGTGTACCGCGCAGCCGATGGCTGCACCATCTCGGTCTGCCGACAGGCCGAGGTCGAGTCGCGCCGACAGTCGATCAGGGAGTGCAGGCGTCACCACCCGGTGTCCAGACCCGTCCGACGTCTGCAGGCGGCGTCTGACTCCGGTGCTCGACGGCATAGCTGCTCCTCTTCATCCAGGAACGCTGGGGTGGCGCTCGGACGGTGCTGGTGTCGCCTGCTGCTACGGAGCGTGTACTGATACGGCAATCTGACGTGCCGCTACAACCCCTTCTGGAGGAAGCCGGTCTCGTCGACCGCCAGTACGCCGCCCGTGTCGCTCAACTTCTCGATCATCTGCTCGGGGAGATCGCCACAGGCCGCCTGCTCGAGCCAGCGGGCAGCGGCATGGCGGTGGTCTGATGCGCGTCGCTCGCCACGGTAGCGCCGCTCTCGTTACACTGGCAGCATGATCGCGACGGAGCGCAGTGAGACTGGCCAGGTCAGGACTGTCTGGGAGTTGATACTCCAGGCGACCACCCGTTTCTCTGACAAGGTGGCGCTCGGCCTGATCGACGGCGACCATCTGACCCGCTGGACCTACGGCGACCTGCGCAGGTACGTCGAGCGAACCGCGACCGTGCTTCACGAGCGTGGCGTGCGACGCGGCGACCGAGTCCTGCTCTGGGGGCCGAACCTGCCCGAGTGGGGCGGCATCTTCTTCGCGCTGTTGCGCCAGGGTGCCATCGTCGTGCCGCTCGACGTTCGCTCCGTGGAGGAGTTCGTCCAGCGTGTCGCAAAGCGGACGCGGGCGACACTCCTCGTGGCCGGGAGCGCGCAGGCGGCCTCGCTGCGCCAGGCACCCTGTCCGGTCCTTCGCTTCGACGAGATTCCGTCGTTTGATGCGCCGCAAGCTGCCCCGGTCCCGCCCCCCGCCGAGACCGGCCCGGATGACCTGGTCGAGATCGTTTTCACCTCCGGCACGACCGGCGAGCCCAAAGGCGTCATGGTGACCAACGGCAACCTCGTGGCGAACGTCCAGGTCATGGACGAGGTGATCCACCTGGACCCGAGCTACCGTCTGCTGTCGCTGCTGCCCTTGAGCCACCTGTTCGAGCAGACCGTCGGCCTGATGGACGTTCTGATCTCGGGTGCCAGCACGATCTACCTGAAGACGCTCCAGCCCGCTCGGATCTTCGACCACATGGCGTCCCAGCAGATCACGTGTATGCTCTGCGTCCCGCAGGTGCTGGAGCTGTTCCTCCAGGGGATCGAGCGGGAGGTCCGCCGCGCCGGTAAGACCCGTCAGTGGGAGCTGCTGCACCACCTTGCGCGCTATCTGCCGTTCCGCTGGCGCCGGCTGTTGTTCGCGCCGCTCCACAAGCGGATGGGCGGCCACTTCCAGTTCTTCGTCGTCGGCGGAGCGGCCCTGGATGCCGGCCTCGGCCAGCAGTGGGAGGAGATGGGCATCAAGGTGCTCCAGGGCTACGGCACGACCGAGGCCTGTCCGGCCATCTCAGTGAATCGACTGAATCGCCGCGAGATGGATACGGTCGGCTGGCCGGTGCCGGGCATGGAGATCAGGATCGCACCGGATGGCGAGGTGATGATCCGGGGACCGCTGGTGAGCCCCGGCTACTGGGAGAACGAGGAAGCCACGCGCGCCGCGTTCTCCGATGGCTGGTACGCCACGGGCGACCTCGGCGAGATTAGCAGTACCGGCGCCCTCCGGCTGCGCGGACGAAAAAAGAACATGATCGTCCTGGCGAACGGTCAGAACGTCTATCCAGAGGACGTCGAAGCGGCCCTGCGGATGCATCCAGCCGTGAAGGACGCAGTCGTCGTCGGGCTCCACCGAGGCCGGGCGGACGTCGACGTGCACGCGATTCTCGCGATGCACGAGCCGGCCCAGGCGAGCGCGGCAGTGAAAAGCGCGAACGGGCGCCTCTCGGCACACCAGCAGATCCGCGGCTTCACCCTCTGGCCGGAGGACGACTTCCCACGCACGCTGACGATGAAGGCCAGGCGGCCGGTCATCGAGGCGCGGCTGCCGGAGCTGCAAGCGAAGCCGTAGGGTGAGCACCGCGCACCACGTGCTTCGTACCCGGGTGGCGACCGGCGAGGCAATGGTGCGCGGTGCTCACCCTACGATAGTTCGCCATCCCGCCCCCCTTGGTGTCCTGAGCCCCATAGTCATCGTGAGCGCCAGCGAAGGATCACCTGGTGGGAGACCGGCAGACCGCGCCCACCCTTCGATTATCCGGTGGAGTGACCCCGGGAGGGTAGTCTGCAACTGCGTGATCCCTCCTTCGTCGGGATGACAGGAGGCATCGGGATGACAGGAGGCATCGGGATGACAGGGGGCTCTGAATGACAGGGGGCTCTGAATGACAGGGGGCTCTGAATGACAGGGGGCGCTGGTTGACAGGTTGTTTCACGGCTTCGCGGCTTCGCGAGAGGCGCTGGCGCGCGGTGCGCACCCTACTCGGGGCGGACGACCTCGACGCCGCTCAGGCGCTCCAGCGGCAACACGGTGGCTGACATGTCCTGGTCTCCGAGTCCGGCCGTACGCGCCTCCTTGAAGACCTCTTCCGCCAGGCTGGTCAGGAGCAGACGCGTCCCAAGCTGCTCTCCGACGGCGTGGATGAGTCCCAGGTCTTTCAGGATCACGTTGACCGAGGTTGCCGGGTCGAACTTCCGCTGGATCATGAGCGGCACATTACGATTGAGCATGGTGCTGCCGCCAAAGCTTGTCCCGATGATGTCGAGCACCGCCTGAGGGTCTGCGCCCGCCTTGACGGCGAACACCAGAGCCTCCGAGGCTGCCGCCGTGTGGACGGCGACCAGGAGCTGATTGACGAGCTTGATCGCGGTGCCGGCCGACGTGCCGCCCACGTGGTGGACGTTCTTGCCCATCGCCTCGAAGAGTGGTCTGGCGCGCTCGAATGCCTGCCGATCGCCGCCGATCATGAAGGTCAGGCTCCCAGCGGCCGCGCCGCCAGGTCCGCCGCTCATCGGCGCGTCGAGGAACGAGGCGCCCCGCCGCGCGGCCGCCTCTGCGCACGCTCGACTGGTTTCCGGTCCAACCGTGCTGCAGTCCACCAGAACCTGGCCGGCCGCCGCGTTCGGCACCAGGCCATCCTCGTCCAGGTAGACGCGTCGGACCTCGTCCACCGTGGGGAGGGCCGTGAAGACGACATCGGCCGCGCTGATCACGGCCCGCGGCGAGTCAGCCGGTCGGGCGCCCTGCTGGGCCAGCTCGTCCACGACGGCCCGACCGCGGTTGTGAACGGTGACTTCGAAGCCAGCCTTCAGCAGGTGCTCCGTCATCGGCCGGCCCATTCGACCGAGTCCGACGAATCCAGCGCGCATCGACGTCCCCCTCTCCCATCTCAGCCGGCCTCCGACTGCTGCCACCGGCCCGCCACTCTGTCGAGTGTATCAGATGCCCGTGACGTGTCCGGCTCTGTACGTCGTTGCCACCACCCCAATGGGTGACCGGCCTCACCTGTCCAACAGTCCCGTGGCGGCCCCGAGCAGCGTTGTTTGTATGCGACTGGTGGAGGGATCTGGCCATGCCTCGATACGACAAATGGTTCGCGTTCCGCGTTGCCGTCCTGCTCGGGCTCGTGGGCACGCTGTTCGCGGGCCTGGCGACTCCGCCTCCGCGAGCGCTGTCGTCCTCGCGTAGCGGACTGCCCACGGAGATGCAGGTCGAGCCGTTGCCCGGAACGAGCGGGCTGGTGCCTGATCCCAACAGTCCGAATTTCACGCAGATCAGCGGCACGATCAGCGCCATCGATACGTTCTCGACGCCAATGCGCGTCTTGCTGGCCACCGCAACCCGCGACGTCATCGTCTACGTGACCGATCCGCTCCTGCTGCCGATCCTCGGTCTGGGCCAGAGCGTCACGTTCGGGGGAGTCTGGATCACGCCACAGGTGGACTTCCATGCGACGCAGGCGGTCAGCAACACGATCGCCTCCTCGCCGACCGGCGGTCTGACGCTCGGCGCGCCGATCGACGCCATCTACGGGGGCTCGACCGGGACCTCGACCGACGGGACGTCGTCCATCACGAGCTACACCTCGAGCGGCGGCTCGTCGGTCTACGTCGGCTCGACCGTCGGCGGCAGCTCGGATGAGAATGACAACGGCGGCAGCGACACGAGCTCCAATGACAACGACGAGGATGACGAGATCACCGTCTGCGGCGACAACAACGACAACGACGCGACGTGTATCACACCGACCCCAATGGCGACCGCGACTGTGACTGGGACCCCGCCGACGGCGACTCCGACGGCCACGGCGACGATCACCTTGACGCCGACATCGACCCGCACGCCGACATCGACCCGTACCCCGACGCCGACACGTACGCCGAGAGCGACGGCAACGCCGAAGAAGACGCCCACCAAGCCGCCGGTCAAGCCGAACGCCGCCCGGACCACCACCGCCGGCAAGAGCAAGCTCGGCGGACGTTAGCCCGAACACCCGACATCGAACGAGACCGCGGGCGAGACCACGCTCTCGTTCGATGTCGGTCCAACAACAGGGGCCTTTCCAGGGCGCGGGTACTCTGCTAGGATGCCTCACAGGGACATTTCCCCGTCCGGACCCCATGCAGCGTCGTCTCACGCTCTGCTTAACGCTGGCCCTGCTCGTGGTCGTGCTGAGTCCACCCCAGCCGGCCCGCTTGCAGGGCTACGAGGCCATCCAGCCGCTGCCGCCGGTCGCATCGCGCGACCCGCGTTTTGGCATCGTCCAGGCGCTCCAATCGCCCAGCCTCGCCAGCGCGGCGGGAGCAACCTGGGAGCGGATCATCTTTCCCTGGACTGTCATGGAGCGGGAGCCCGGCAAGATCGGCCCGGGATACTTCTCGGATGACCGCATCCGCGCCGAGGTGGCGCGCGGGTTCACGGTTGTGGGCCTGCTGATCTACACGCCCGATTGGGCCGCCCCGAATCCCAGGGCGCCTCACCCGAAGTACGTGCCTCGCAACCTCTACCGGACCTGGAACGACCCGGACAACTACTGGGGACGCTTCGTCTGGGCGGTAGCACACCGCTACCAGGGGATCGTGAACCAGTGGATCGTCTGGAACGAGATGGACATCTACGATCCTGCCGGACGCTACTCCTTTGACGGCAGCTTCGAGGATTACTTCCAGTTGGTGAAGGTCGCGTACCAGGCAGCCAAGGCAGCCAACCCGAAGGCACGGGTCATGCTGGGCGGTATGGCCTACTGGCTCGATCAGACGTACGGCCGCCCGCCGTACCTCGCGTCGCTGCTCGAGGTCGCGAAACGCGACCCACTTGCGCGGCTGAACGGCTACTTCTTCGACGGCGTGATCGTCCACACCTATGCAAACCCCCTCAACTCGTATGCCGTCCCGACGGTGATGCGGCGGATCATGCGGGAGCGCGGCTTCGACAAACCGATCTGGATTGGCGAGAGCAACGTCGTGCCCGGCGACGATACTCTGGCGCCGACGCCGCCCGGCTCGTTCCGGGCGAGCATGGAAGAGCAGGCCGACTACATCATCCAGTCGTTCGCGCTCGGCATCGCGGCCGGTGTCGAACGACAGGGCGTCTACAAGATGATCGATGAGCAGCCTGAGAACGGCCAGTGGTTCGGTCTGGTCCGCAACGACGGTTCAGTCAGGCCAGCTTACGTGGCGTATCAGGTGGCCGCGAAGTACATGGCCGGTGCAAAGTGGGCGTTCTACGCGTGGAACGGCTCGTCGAGCCCCCCGACAGACGAAGAGATCACCGGCCTGCTCGACTCCGATCGCAACCGCACACAGTTCCAGTGGCCGGGCGATATCAATCGGGTCGTCATCGAGCGCGGCCCTCGGCTCACAACGGTCGTCTGGAACAGCTCGGGGGTTCCGGTCCGCGGCCGGATTCCGGCGGCGGCGCCTTACGCGGTCGCGGTGACGCCAGCCGGCCAGGTGGGCCAATTTGTGGCGCGCAACGGCTTCTACGAGATCGACCTGGATCCGAGCCATCACAACGCGGATCCGAACGACCGCTCGGTCAATCTCATCGGCGGACGCCCCTGGATCCTCGAGGAGAACGTGACGCCCTTGCCCGGCACCGTCCGCACGGAGATCGAGAGCGTCTGGCCACATGGCAATGCGCCGGTCGAGCAGGCGACCCAGGCGGACATCGTTGGCGACCTGCTCCTGCCCGACCGCTCTGCTCCGGCGCCGTGCCGATGGGAACCGCGAGTACAGCTCTGGGCTGCCCAGAACGGCGGCGACCGGCGGGTGATCGCCACGGGACGGAAGGACTGGGTGCTGCGTGACGGTCGCCGCGATCCTGTCTGGCGCTTCGACAACATCGACGTGCGAGCGGCGCGCAGCTTCATGAACTGGCTCGAGTTCACCATCACGGTGGACGGCTATCCCTCGAGCGCCCAGCCGTGGGTCTACCGCGCCCCGCCGCCGCCACTCCAGCCGGAGCCCGCCCCGGCCGGCCAGACCGCTCTGGCCACCGCTCCAATCACCAGCCCGACTCCAGGACCGGAGCAAGTGGCGCCGCCTGGCCCACCGGCGACCGACACGAGCGTGCCGTTCAGCCTGCCGGCCGGCTGCGCCTGATGACGTGGTTCGTGGTTAGCGACCAACCACCAACCACCAACCACCAACCACCAACCACCAACCACTCGCTACTGCGCGAGCCCGGTGCCGAACGTCCGGGTCAGCCAGCCCGCGATCGACGCCATGTCGCCGTTGAAGACCAGCAGCCCCATGGCGACGAGCAGCACGCCGCTGAGCTTCTCGACGAGGGCGAGCCTGGGGCGCAGGCCGCGAATGGCGCTCATGGCGCGCTCCAGGGTGAGGCCGGCCACGATGAATGGAATGCCGAGGCCGAACGCGTAGGTCAAGAGCAGCACTGCGCCGCCGCCGACCGTCTGCTCCTGGCTCGCCAGGGCCAGGATGCCCGCCAGGAACGGTCCAATGCAGGGCGTCCAGCCGATCCCAAAGGCAGCCCCCATTAGGAATGCGCCCGGTAGCCCCCGCTGCCGCGCAGCGCTCAGATCCAGCCGCTTCGCTCGGTACAGGAGCGGCACGCGAAGCAGCCCGAGCACGTGCAGCCCGAAGATGACGATGATGACGCCGCTGAGCCTGGACAGCAGCGTCTGGTGCTGCAGGAACAGGCGGCCCAGGAGTGAGGCTGAGGCTCCGAAGATGGCGAAGACCACCGCCAGCCCCAGAACAAAGGCGCCGCCGTGCAGCAGCACCCTTCCCCTTGCCGAGTCTGTCCGCCCCTCCCGCAGCTCCTCCGCGGAGAGCCCGGTCATGTATCCCAGGTAAGCCGGCAGGAGCGGCAGCACGCAGGGCGATGCGAAGGACAGCAGCCCGGCGCCGATGGCAAGTACGAGCGTGAGTGGCGAGAGCTGCAGGTCTGGCATCAGGTAGATTGTAAGCCTGTCGGGAGACGCCGTCGCTGGTCGGCCGGCGCGCCAGCAGTCAAGCCGGATCGGGCAACGGGGTGTTACAACCGCGCAAAGGTTCGCGCCGACACGCTCCGCAACCGACCCGCGCGCATGCATAATCCTAGCGTGCAAGCGATACCGCTCCGAAAAGCGCGCTCCTCTCGTCCAGGGCGTTTCCTGAGACACGGCGGGCTGCTCCTGCTGATCGCGGCGTTGTCCGCCAGCGCCATCGCATCACAGTCCGGTTTCCAGCCGGATCTCGCGGCCGCGCTGGTCGGACTAGCGCTGGCGCCCGCCCCGGAGCCCTCGCTGCCCGCGGCCGCGGCTCCGGTGGTAATGCCACCCTCGTCCGTGACCGCGCCTGCTGCCACCCAGGGCGCTCAGACTGGCGACGTCGCCGAGCACGATTCCGCGGTCCTGTCGAGTCGCACGACCTTTCCAGCCGGCGACTGGGTCTTGAACCACCGCGAGGCGGTGCTCTACGCGCAGCCATCAGCTCAGTCCGAGCGGTTCACGACGCTCCCGCCATGGAGCTACCTCCGAGTGCTGGACGGCACGCCGGGCTGGCTGCTGGTGCTCTACGATGGCGATGGCGCGCGGCAGGCCGGGACGGCCTGGGTTCCGGCCGACGCGGTCGGACCGTCAGATCCGCCGCCGGGCTGGCTGATGAGCGTCGTCGACACGCCGCTGCTGGCTGGTCCTCACGACGGCGCGCCGCGCTTCACTACCGTCCCACCATGGACCATTCTCCAGGTCACTGGTGACCAGCAGAACGGACGCGTGCCGGTCTTGTACGCGGGCGACGGCCAGGGGCATGCGCCCGGTCCCGCCTGGGCCGAGCGCCAGTACCTGGAGTACGCTCGAGCGCCTCGCGACTCGCGCCTGGACTGGGGCCAGCGGGCTGGGGCGGCTGGGGACCTCGTGCGCCTCAACATCCCGCATCGCTCTCAGCTCGACGGCAGCGCGTTCGCCCGCTCCAACTCTGGACCGGTCGCGGTAGCGATGGCTCTCGCCGCGTTCGGCCGCGACGTACCGACCGCTGAGCTCCGCGACCTCGCCAATCGGTCCCAGCGAACGCCGATCCCGAGCGACCGTCTCGGCATCGACGTCGTGGCGTCCCTGGTGGAGCGCGAGGGCCTCCGGCCGGTGGATCTCTTCGCGTCGAGCGGGCAGCTTGCGCGCTGGCGCCTGGACGACATCCGGCACCATCTCCGCGCCGGGCACCCGGTGATCCCACAGCTTCGCTATCGCCTGGTCCCCGGTAACGACACGTACTCCGCGACGTACGACCATTTCGTCGTCATTGCCGGCTTCGAGGGCAGCCGCTTCCTCTACAACGACCCGATCCCGGGGCGACAGGGGACCGGGGACGTCTGGATCGAGGGCGACCTCCTGGAGCGCGCCTGGGCCGCCAGCGACGCGCCATACGCCGGCTTCGCGGTCCGCCCCTAGACGTACGTAACCGCGGGCCGCTTCCGGGGCGTTTCCTGGGCGCTACAATCGGCCTTACGATGAGCGACCAGTTCATCCTGGCGATCGACCAGGGCACCACCGGCACCGCCGCGCTGGTCTTCGATCGTCAAGGACAGGTCATCGCGCACGCCGACCGGGAGATTCGCCAGATCTACCCCCGTCCCGGCTGGGTCGAGCACGATCCGGAGGAGCTGTTCCAGTCGGCTGTCCAGGTTGCTCGTGAGGCGCTGAGCGCGGCGTCGCTCGAGGCGCGACAGCTCGCGGCACTGGGTATCAGCAATCAGCGGGAGACGACTCTGCTGTGGGATCGCGCCAGTGGCGAGCCCGTCGCGAACGCGGTCGTCTGGCAGTGTCGACGGAGCGCTCCGATCTGCGAGGAACTGCGTGAGGGCGGCTTCGAGTCCGAGATCCGCACGCGCACTGGTCTGGTCGCCGACGCCTATTTCTCCGGCACGAAGCTGCGCTGGCTGCTGGACCACGTCCCCGGGCTACAGGCGCGCGCCGAGGCCGGCGAGGTGCTGTTTGGAACGGTTGAGAGCTGGCTCATCTGGCGGCTCTCGGGCGGACGGACCCACGTGATGGATGCCGCGAACGCTTCCCGCACCATGTTGTTCAATCTGGAAGAACAACGCTGGGACCCGGTGATGCTTGCCAGGCTGGGAGTGCCGGCGGCGTTGCTGCCGGAGGTCCGGCCGAATAGCGAGCGCTATACGGACACTGACCCTTCCGTGTTAGGGGTGCCGGTGCCGATCGCCGGGGCCGCGGGCGATCAGCAGGCCGCGCTCTTCGGCCAGGCCTGCTTCGGCCGGGGCAGCGCTAAGAACACCTATGGCACGGGAGCATTCCTGCTGGTCAACGCCGGTGACCGTCCTCCCCGTTCCGCGCACGGCCTGGTCTCGACCGTGGCGTGGAAGCTTGGCGACCAGGTCACGTTCGCCCTCGAGGGCAGCGTCTTTATCTCCGGCGCGGCGATCCAGTGGCTCCGCGATGGGCTCGGTATCATCCGGAGCGCGGACGAGAGCGAGGCGCTCGCCCTGAGTGTCGAGGACAGTGGAGGAGTCTTCTTTGTGCCGGCCTTCGTCGGACTCGGGGCGCCTCACTGGGACATGTACGCCCGGGGCGCCATCGTCGGACTGACCGGAGGCAGCGGCCGGGCGCACCTTGTCCGGGCCGCGCTGGAGTCGATCGCTTTTCAGCTACGGGATGTCGTCACGGCGATGGGAGCGGATCTTGGGCAGGCGATCTCGTGCCTGCGCGTCGACGGCGGCGGATCAGCCAATCGGTTCCTGCTACAGTTTCAGGCTGACCAGCTTGGCATTCCGGTGGAGCGCAGCTCTGTCGCGGAGACGACAGCACGCGGCGCTGCCTTCCTGGCAGGGCTCGCCGTGGGATTCTGGCCTGACCTCGAGACGTTGCAGGGCATGGCCACGCCCGGCGAGCGGTTCACGCCACGCATGGACGATCCACGCCGGGCCGAGCTGTACAGCGACTGGAAGCGGGCCGTCGCGCGAGCCAGCGATTGGGCCCATCACTGAAACGAGGTGAGCGATGATCGACCCATCGGAGAACCCGATCGGCACGGAGCTGGTTTTCGAGGACGACACGCTGCGCGTCTGGCGGATCGACATGCCGCCGGGCGCAACGGCCGACTGGCACACGCATCACCTGGACTACATCTCGGTCATCATCGAGGGCGATTTCATCGAGCGCCCGAACGCTGACGGGTCGGTGGACCGCCTGGAGGTCAAGCCGGGAGACTTCATGCGCTCGTACCAGGGTCCGCTGCGCCACATGCTGCGGAACACCAGCGAGCGCCGCTTTCGGAACGTCGTGATCGAGATCAAGAACACCAGCACCGGCGCCTGAGAGTCGCCAGCAGCCCGGCGCCAGCGCCGGGCCGGCGGACGAGGGAGCGGCTACCTGAGGTAGCACCGGCTGCGACGGACTCGTGTCGACACGGCCCTACCGGTCTGTCGACCACGCTGCGACATTGTTCGGGCGCACCCGGTGGCCCCTCCCGGCTTGCGCTGGAGCGAGCTGTTGTGTAGATTCGGCTCAGGCTTCGACCACACAAGAGGCGACCCGAGGCGGGAAGCGTCGAGGTTGACTGGCGCTTCGTCGGGTGGGTCGCGCGGCGATGCGTTCACGCGAAGGGAGTTACCTGGTGACTGCTGCGAACATCGGACCGGACGGGCAGCCGGAAGCCCGCAACATGCGACTGGTCGGCCACTTCGACATGGACTGGCGTGGCGACGGCATGCACGTCAACGTTACGGACGGCTACGCCTTCTTCGCTCACATGGGCGACAACCGGATCGGCACCTCGATCGTGGACGTGAGAGACCCGGAGCATCCGACGCTGGTGGCCCAGATTCCGGTGCCGGACCACACGCACAGCCACAAGGTGCAGATCGTTGGGGACGTGCTGCTGGTCAACTACGAGCAGTACGGCAGCGGCGGCACCGGCCAGACCGGCGTCAAGACGTTCGACATCTCCGATCCGCGCGAACCGCGTGAGATCGGCTTCTACGCCATGCCTGGCCGCGGCGTCCATCGCCCGACCTATTGGGAGAACCCGTACGCCTACGTCAGCGGCAGCGACGCCCCCAACTGGGACGACCAGTTCCTGATCACCCTGGACGTCAGCGACCCCACGAACATGAAGGAGGTCGGTCGTTGGTGGTACCCCGGCCAGCACCTCGCCGGCGGTGAGTCTCCGTCCTGGAAGGACCAGGGCCTGCGGTACGCGCTGCACCACGCGATCGCACGCGGCAATCGGCTCTACCTGGGCTACTGGGACGCCGGCCTGGTGATCCTGGACAACAGCGATCGGTCGAAGCCGACCTTCCTCAGCAACCTGAAGTTCACGCCTGAGGAGAGCGGCGAGACCCACTCGGCTGTGCCGATGCCGGGTCGCGACGTGCTTGTTCTGACCGACGAGTGCATCGTCAACGACTGCCAGGACATCATGAAGCAAGTCCGCGTCGTGGACATCTCGGACGATCGCAATCCCAAGGTCGTGTCGCTGCTGCCGGTTCCCCAGGGCAACTTCTGCGAGCGCGGCGGTCGCTTCGGCCCGCACAACATTCACGAGGGGAGGCCTGGCACCCTCCAGGACGGCAATACCGTCTACCTGACCTACTTCAACGCCGGTATTCGTGTCTACGACATCTCGGACGCCGCCAATCCGCGCGAGATCGCCTATTTCATCCCCGAGGCGCCCCAGGGGCGCAGGTCGATCCAACTGAACGACCTGGTCGTCACCAACGACGGCCTGATCTACGTCAGCGACCGCTTTGCCGGCGGCCTCTACATCTTCGAGCTGACCGGCCGAGACTGATCTCCGTAGCGGCGCGGCTCGTCCGCGCCGCTGCCGCCACCCCGGGGACGCGCCGCGGCGAGATGCCGACCCCCCGATCTCTGGACCCGGGGCAGGGAGGCTAGCGCGATCGGCCCAGGTGGGACGCCCCAGGCGCTCCCTGGCACGTGCACGATCGCGGCCAACGGACGTGATCATCGTCGCCGCGGACGGGCCGGGTCTTGCTGGATCAGCCCAGTCCGACCGTGCGTGATGCCGACCGGATTCGTCGCGACTGCCAGCAGCGACGGGCGCGGACTCTTGATGACTGACCGCCAGCCAACGACCCGGCGACGGCTGTCAAGTCCGCGGATTGGCGAGCGACAGCCCGGTTCAGGCGTTCGGCTCACGGCGGGCAACGCCGGTCTGGTACGCCGCCTGGGCGACCGCGGCAGCCACCGCCGAACTGACGCTCCGATTGAAGACTGATGGGATGATGTAGTCCTCGGTCAGCTCGTCCTCGCCGATCACGTTGGCGATCGCCAGGGCGGCGGCGTGGTTCATCTCTTCGTTGACGCGGGAGGCGCGCGAGTCAAGTGCGCCGCGGAAGACGCCCGGGAAGGCCAGGACGTTGTTGATCTGGTTGGGATAGTCGGAGCGGCCGGTGGCCATGACTCGGACGAAATCGCTGACCTCTTCCGGCTGTACCTCCGGCCGAGGATTGGCCAGTGCGAAGACGATGGCGTCCGACGCCATCGTTCGCACCGCGTCCGGCTTCAGAACGTCCGGGACAGAGAGGCCGATGAAGACGTCAGCGCCGCGAACGGCCTCGTTGACCGAGCCGACGACACGGTCGAGGTTCGAGTTTGCCGCGATCCAGGCCTTCTCTTCGTTCAGGTCGGTCCGACCGGCGTGAATCGTCCCGCGGCTGTCGCACATGATGAGGTCTCTCGCGCCCGCGGCCATCAGCGTCTTCGCCGTTGCGATGCCGGCCGCGCCTGCGCCCATCATGACGATTCGCACCTCGTCCAGCTCCTTCCCAACCACCTTCAGGGCGTTGACGAGCGCGGCGTAGGTCACGATGGCCGAGCCGTGCTGGTCGTCGTGGAAGATCGGAATATCCAACAGTTCCTGGAGGCGCGCCTCGATCTCGAAGCAGCGCGGCGCCGCGATGTCCTCCAGGTTGATCCCGCCAAAATCCGGTGCGACGCGCACGACCGTTTCGACGATCTCATCTGTGTCCTGGGTATCCAGGCAGAGCGGGAACGCGTCGACGCCGGCAAACTCCTTGAACAGCAGCGCCTTACCCTCCATGACCGGCATGGCCGCTCTGGGACCGATGTTGCCGAGACCTAGCACCGCGGAGCCGTCTGTGACGATAGCCACGGTGTTCCGCTTGATCGTCAGGTTCCAGACCTTGTCCGGATCGCCGGCGATCGCCAGACAGACCCGGGCAACGCCCGGGGTGTACGCCATGGAGAGATCGTCGCGGGTCTTGACCGGGATCTTGCCGGTCACCTCGATCTTGCCGCCGAGGTGGAGTAGGAAGGCGCGGTCGGACACGTGCACGACCTGCACGCCGCCCACCTGGTTGACTCGCTCGACGATCGCCTGGCCGTGCTGCTCGTCCCGCGCGGCAGCCGTGATGTCCCGTACGAGCCGCTCGGCGTCGGCCGAGACGATGTCGATCGCGCCGATATCTCCCCCGGCTTCGCCGATCGCTGTCGTCAGTTGGCCGAGTCGCCCGGGACTGTTCTCGATCTGGCACCGCGGGGTGAGACTGTAGCTAGCACTCGGGAGGATGCTCATCTGGAAACTCCCCATTCGTAGCGTTTGCCCCGCGGGAATCCTGCGCCGTGGTTCCGCCCGCGCGGCGTAAGTGTCTCGCAACCTGACGCGCAAGGTCATCTGTGTCGAACGGCTTGATCACGACACCGTGGCAGCCCGCCGCGAGAGCGTCAGCGATATCCTGCTCGCGCACGAGCGCTGAGAGGGCCAGAATGGGAATGGACGAGGTCTTGGGGTCGCGCTTGAGACGACGCGCCACTTCGAAACCGTCCAGGTGTGGCAGCATCAGGTCCAGCAAGATCAAGTCTGGCTGCTCCGCCGCCGCCCTGATCGCCTGGAGACCGTCGGCCGCGGTGATGACCCGCACCGGACGGACCGTCTCGAGCAGCAGCTTGATCATGTCCCGATTGTCCAGCTCGTCTTCCACCACCAGCACGGTACCTTCGATCCGTGTCGACCTCACCAGGGTCTCGGAGGCGGGTGAGGGACTCGCCTCGACCGGAACGGTGAAGCTGAAGACGCTGCCCCGCCCCAGGCCAGGACTTTCCGCCCGCACCTCACCGTGGTGCAGCTCGACCAGGCGCCGAACGATCGCCAGGCCGATGCCGGCCCCGCCGAAACGGCGCCGAACGCTGGAGTCCGCCTGGTAGAACCGGTCCCAGACACGCGGCAGATGCTGGGGCTCGATGCCGACGCCGGTGTCCAACACGCTCACCACCACCGCGCCGTCCTCCTGTCGGGCGCTCACGTCGACTGTGCCAGCTCCTGGCGAGAACTTGATGGCATTGCTGAGCAGGTTGACCAGCACCTGGACCAGGAGCGGCTGATCCGCGAGCACGAGGGGCAGATCGGCGGGAGAGGTCGTCCGCAGGGTGATGTGCGCCGCCGCCGCCTGTTCGCGGACCTGAACGAGCGCCGCCTGGATGACGTCCGAGATGGCGAGCGGTGCCGGCTCCAGCTCGACCGCCCCACTCTCGAGTCTCGAGACGTCCAGGAGGTCGTTCACGAGAGCCAGCAGGCGGTTGGCTGCCTGGCGCACCGCCTGCTGGTGGCGATACTGCCGGGAAGATCGGTCAGCCTGGGTGTCGCGGAGGAGCAGGTCGGTATAGCCGAGGATCGCGGTGAGCGGCGTCCTCAGCTCGTGAGAGATCATCGCCAGGAAATCGGTCTTGATCCGATCGGCGTCGCGGCGCTCCTCGCGCAAGCGCGCGATCTCGGCTCTGGCGTTCTCGAGCGCTGCCTCGAGCGCCAGTCGGTCGGACGAATCAGGCTCAATCGGCGTCGTCGTTACCCTTCCCGCGGTGCAGCACGGCGTCCGGACTCCGGTCGCCCTCCTGGGGCCATGGCTGAGTATAAGCACCGCGCATTCCCGACGCGAGCGCCACGGCGGCCGTGGAGCACTCCGCTCCCGGACTGCGCCAGTCGCCTCGTCAGGCTGTTCGAGCGAGCGGTACACCGTCTGGCGCGGAGGACCGGTAGCGCTCCGGCAGACCGTCTCGCCGCTTGGGCTCGCGGCCAGAATGGCCGAGACCGAGGAGCTCGCTCGGAGAGAGCAGCACGACCCGATCCGCGATTGGAGGGAACTGCGCCGCGAAGCACATGGCCGCGTTCCGCCGGTCGAGCCACGGGCGGACCCGCGCGTTCGACTGTTGGACGATGTCGTCGAGCTCCACTGGCGTCGCCTCAGAGGCAGGTGAGCCCGGGCGTGCCACGACCGAGACGGGCCAGCATTCGGGTTCGGCCGGGTTGTTGCACCTGGCGCTATGCTTCAGGTCGGGCCGCCGCGGTGGCGGGCGAGCGGCCAGTCGTAGCAGAAACGAGGTGCAGGGCATGTCAGGCGAGCGCGGCAGGGTGGCGGCGTTCTACGGACCCGGCAAGTCATTCGAGCTCAAGGAGTACGCGGTTCCCGATCCGGAGCCAGGCGCCCTCGTGCTGAAGATCCGTATCGCCAATGTGTGCGGGTCCGACCTGCACCAGTGGCGGGGCGAGTTCGACGTCGCGAAATTCGGCCGCCCGTACCCCCAGATCCTCGGTCACGAGATGGTCACGACCGTGCAGGCGCTCGGAGCGGGCGTGACGCACGACACCCAGGGCCAGCCCGTCAGCGTTGGCGACCGGGTGGTGTTCCGGTCCTTCATTCCCTGTGGCAGGTGCCGCGCCTGCGTCAAGCGGATCTTCCGCGCCTGTCCGAATGCTCGGACGTACCTGAACAATAGCTGTGACGTCGCACCGCATTTCTTCGGCGCGTTCGCCGACTACCACTACCTGAAGCCTGGCGCCGCGTTTTTCAAGGTGCCCGACGAGATCAGCGACCAGATGGCGGCCGGGATCAACTGCGCCTTCTCTCAAGTTGTCGGCGGCTTGCAGCTCGCCCAGCTCAAGCTGGGCGAGAACGTCGTCATTCAGGGCGCCGGCGGGCTGGGCGTCTACGCGACGGCCGTTGCGAAGGAGCTGGGCGCCGGCCGAGTCATCGTCATCGACGGCATTCCGGAGCGACTGGAGCTGGCGCGGCAGTTCGGCGCCGACGAGCTGATCGACCTACAGGAGCTTCGGACGCCGGACGAGCGTGTGCAGCGAGTGCTCGAGTTGACGGACGGCTGGGGCGCGGACGTGGTAGCCGAGCTGGTCGGCCATCCGCGCGTCGTGCCGGAGGGGCTACGGATGGTCGGTCGCACCGGGCGCTATCTGGAGATTGGCAACATCAGCCCAGGCCTGACCTACGAGATCGACCCCTCTCAGCTCATCTTTCGCAACATCACCATGTACGGCATGGTCTACTACGAGGCGGAGCACTTGCAGCAAGCGCTCGAGCTGATGAGCCGCACCCGGACGAAATATCCCTGGGACCGCGTGCTGAGCCACAGCTACGCGCTCGAAGACATCGAGACCGCCTTCCAGATGGCGGACCAGGGGCGGGTGACGCGCGCCGCGATTGTCCTCTAGCGGCCAGCGCTCCCGCGGACCAGGCGGCCAGGCGGGGTGCGCCCAACGTGTATTGGAACGGCCCTACCGGTCTGTCGACCGCGCCGCGGCATTTTCGGGCGCACCGGGCCAGGCGTCTCGCCTTGACAGGTCGGGGCGGGAGTCGCACACTTGAGACACCACACGAGCGTTGGAGGCGACAGGGTGCAGCCACCAGTAGCGATCCAGGATCGCGGTGAATACAAGCGCGGCATGAAGGAGCTGTTGACGATCGACCCGAAGAAGACGGTCGTCCTGACGGTGGACATGCAGCGCGACTATCTGGACATGGAGATCGGCACCTCACCGGTCGCGCCCGATGAGTCGGAGCGGGTCATCAGCCACGCCAGGGAGCTGCTTGCCTTCGCTCGCGCCGAGGGCATCCCGGTCATCCACACGTACGTGAAGCGCCGGCCCATCGAAGTGGACCGTGGCTTCCTGACGAGCGTCTTTGGCGAAGTCAGCCGGGCCAACCGGCTGTCGCAGAATGCGCAGGCGCCGGCGCGCAAGGGCGCCGACCGAGTAGCTGGCACGCAACAGGCCGAGGTCCCCGAGGTGCTGGTCGAGCCTGGCGACGTGCACGTCACGACCAAGCGGGTCATGGACTCCTATCTCGGAACCGACCTGGAGCGGTTGCTGAGCAAGGTGTTCAAGGCCGAGACGGTGATCCTGACCGGCATCAACACCGACACGTGCGTCTATGCAACGACGTTTGGCACGGTGAACCGAGGCTTCAAAGCGGTGGTCATCTCCGACTGTGTGGCCAGCATGCGGGGCAAGGACCACCATTGGATGGCGCTGGAGCTGATGTCCCGCTCGATCGCCTGGGTGCTGACGGTGGACGAGTTCAAAGCGAAGGTGGAGGCGACAAAGAGCGCCGTGCCGGTGACGGTCGGCGCCCGCTAGACCGGCTTCGGTCTCGAGACCGCCGCGACGAGCTGAAGGCTCGTCGCGGCGCGTCGCTCAGCTTTGTCCCCGCGTGGCCCCGACGCCCTCGGCGTGGCCGGCCACCCCGTTCGCCGGGTGGTTCGCGGCCCCGTTCCCGCCGTCAACACTCGGGACACCAGCGATGAACGCCTCTGTCAGATTGCGAGCCACCTCGTCCTTGTACTGGACCGGCGGGGATTTCATCAGGTAGGCGGATGGCCCCTCGAGCGCGCCGGACAGGCCGCGGTCGCGGGCGAGCTTGACGCAGCGCACCGCGTCGATCACGACGCCCGCGGAGTTCGGCGAATCCCACACCTCGAGCTTCATCTCCAGGTTGAGCGGCACATCACCGAACGAGCGGCCCTCCAGTCGAATGTAGGCCCACTTGCGGTCCGTCAGCCACGGCACATAGTCCGAGGGACCGATGTAGACGTTCTCCGCGCCGAGGTCGTAGTCGAGCTGGCTGGTGACCGAGTTGGTCTTGGAGATCTTCTTCGACTCCAGCCGACTGCGCTCCAGCATGTTCATGAAGTCGGTGTTGCCGCCGACGTTGAGCTGGCTGGTTCGCTCCAGGCGCACGCCGCGCTCGCGGACGAGGCGGGCCAGGACTCGGTGGACGATGGTCGCCCCGACCTGGCTCTTGATGTCGTCGCCGACGATCGGTAGGCCGGCCTGCTCGAAGCGACCGCGCCAGTAGGCCTCGCGCGCGATGAACACCGGAATGCCGTTGACGAAGCCGCAGCCGGCCTGGAGCACCTGCTCCACGTACCACTTCGTCGCCGTCTCGCTCCCCACCGGCAGGTAGTTGACGACCACATCCGTACCCGTGTCCTGAAGGATGCGCACGATGTCGGATGTCGAGCCATCGGCCTTGGTGATGACTTTGGAGAGGTACTGGCCAAGCCCGTCATGAGTCATGCCGCGCTGGACCTGGACGCCAAGCCGCGGGACGTCCGAGAACCGGATGGTGTTGTTCTGACCGGAGAAGACCGCCTCGCTCAGATCCTTGCCGACCTTGTCACGGTCGACGTCGAACGCGGCGGAGAACTCGACGTCGCCGACGTGGTAGCCGCCAAGATCAACGTGCATGAGACCGGGGACGAAGTCGTCCGGAGCGGCGTCGCGGTAGTACTGGACGCCCTGGACGAGGGCGGAGGCACAGTTGCCAACGCCGACGATGGCGACGCGAACTTTGGACATGGGTGATATGCTCCCGATTGAAGTGCGCTACAGCCATCCTAGCACAGGAAAGCGCTTTCCGGAAAGCGCTTTCCGCATCGTATTCTGGCCGGTTCCACCAGGCATGGTGCCCCTCACACTGGGCTGCGCTGCATGAGGGTGCGATCGCGGTGACAACGATTCGCGACGTGGCAGTCCGGGCGGGCGTGTCCATTGCCACCGTGTCGCGCGTGCTGAACCGCTCCGATCACCCGGTGCGGTTGGACGTTCGTGAGCGTGTCCTGCGGGCCGCGGCAGAGCTGGACTTCCACCCGAGCTCGCTGGCGCGGGCGCTCGCCGGGCGCGATACCCGTACTCTGGCGCTGGTCGTGCCGGACATCGCCAACCCGTATTACCCGCGGCTGTCCCGCGGCGCGGAGGACGTGGCGTCGGGCCACGGCTACGCGCTGTTGATCTGCAATACGGACTACTCTGCCGCCAAGCTGGACGAATACCTGCGCATCCTGCGGGACAAACGAGTTGACGGGGTGCTGCTGGCGGGCGGTGGCAACGAGCAGAACGGCGCCATCGGCGCGCTGGCCGGAGCGTCGCTGCCGATCGTCGCGGTGGGTCGCCATGCCCTTGATGCCCCGGCCGTGCGGATCGACAACGTGCTCGCCGCCGAGATGGCGACGAGCCACCTCCTCGCGCTCGGTCGCCGGCGGATCGCCGTTCTGGGCGGACCGCGGGACCATACGACCGTCGCGGACCGCCTGGCTGGTTATCGCCGGGCACTCGGACGGGTGGGGCTTGCGCCGGCTCGAGAGCTGGAAGGGGACTTCACCCCGCGCTCGGGACAGCAGGCAGTTGCGCAGCTTCTCACGGGGAGCTGCCTGCCAGACGGCCTCTTCTGCGCCAATGACAGCATGGCGATCGGCGCGCTCGTGCAGTTTCGCCGCGCGGGCGTGCGGATTCCCGAAGACGTCGCAATTGTCGGATTCGACGATGTGCCACTCGCGGAATACGTTGAACCCGGTCTGACGAGTGTCGCCGTGCCGGCCTACGAGCTGGGCGCAACGGCCGCGACGATGCTGGTCTCAAGACTTTCTGGCAGGGCGGTGGACACCGTCGTCTGGCTGCGGACGACGGTGGTCGTGCGCGGCTCGACGGTTACTCGAGATACTCCTTGAGGCGGCGACGCAGCTCCGGGCGACGTAGCTTGGCGATCGCCTCGGATTCGATCTGGCGGACACGCTCGCGGGAGAGACCGAGGATGTTCGCGATCTCGCCGAGCGTGTGCGGACGCCGGTCCATGATCCCGAACCGCATCTTGAGCACCAGCCGCTCCCGGCCGGTCAGCGTCTGGAGAGCCTCCTCGACGTGGTCGCTCAGGAGCCGCTCCTCCGCCACGTCCGACGGCGGCCGACCCTGGCGATCGGCCACCAGGTCGGCAACCGTGCTCTCGTCATCACCGCCAATCGGCGCCTCCAGGGAGATCGGCGTGCTGGCGGCGCGGAGCGTCTCGCGGACCTTCTCGACGGTGATCCCCATCGCCTCGGCGATCTCCTCGGGCAGCGGCTCGCGGCCGAGGTCCTGCTGGAGACGCTGCGAGGCCGAGAAGACGTCGCCGATGAACTCGATCATGTGGACTGGCACGCGGATCGTCCGGCTCTGATTGGCGATCGCCCGCGTGACCGCCTGGCGAATCCACCAGTAGGCGTAGGTGCTGAACTTGTAACCGCGCCGGTAATCAAACTTCTCTACAGCGCGCGACAGACCGATGTTGCCCTCCTGGATCAGGTCGAGGAGCGGCAGGCCGCGGCCCATGTACTTCCGGGCGACGGAGACGACGAGCCGGAGGTTGGATTCCATCAGACGGCGTCGGGCCGCCTCGCCACGCTCCAGGTCTTCCTGGAGGTCGTGATGGCGGCCGATCTGCGCCAGCGCCGCGACCTCTTCGTTGGCCCTGAGACCTCGCTCGTAGGCCATGGCAAGCTCAACTTCTTGCGCCGCGGTGAGGAGCGGCACCCGAGTGATGTCTCGGAAGTAGATGGCCAGCGAAGAATCGGCCACCATGTCGACGTCGAGCTGCTGCGTCTCGATCGCGTGAACGTCAAGCAGCTCCTGCGCTACCGCGGGCTCGTGGTAGCCTCCCGAAGTGTCGTCCTCGGACCACTCAGGATCAAGCTCGTCAGAGGTCTCTTCCGACTCCTCCTCATCGTCCTGGTCCTCGATATCCACCAGCTCGCTCTCAGCGATCTCAGTCATGCAGTCGCTGTCCTTACCATAGAGTTGCCGGTCACGGCGTTCGCGCGGAGCGCCCGGACCGCGGTACACCATCTGGACTCCGGGCAATCCGTACGCCCAGGCGGATCACCCACTCTTCCACTTAACATAATACGCCGCATGTTCCTAGTATCTCAAGCTCGCCCGGGCCCATGGAAGACGTCGTGCCCTGTCAACGGTCGCCGCGGGGTGCTGGTTGCGCGCCCTCGGCGGTCCGAATCGCTCCGCGTGGCGTTTGCCAGCGCTGTTTGCGCGCAACGAGTGGGTCGAGCGCTGGGCACCGTGAGCCTCACGTCCTTCAGCGCTCCTTGCATCGACCGACCCCTCTGGCCTGCGCCACGCTTGCAGACCGTGACGCCTCCGAGACCCTGTACGTCTACAGAATGCGACCGTTCGCTTCACATGTCAAGAGGCAGAGTGCACCAATTCCGAAGAATCGGCGAGATTCGGCTTCCCTCCGTCGCCGGCTACCGCGGTGCTGGCACGGCTGCGACGTCGAAGTTCCGCGCGTAGAGCCGATCGATCTCCTCCAGGTCCGCCGCGGTGAGTTCCGGCGGGTCCGAGGCCGTGGCGAACTCCACGAGCTGCTCGCGGTTGTAGATGTTCGGCAGCACCGAGCTGACCATCGGCTCCGCCAGCAGCCACCTGATCGCCGCCTGTCCCAGTGTCTGTCCGCGGCCGGCGGTCAGGAACTCCAGCCGCTGGATCTTCTGCAACCCCTCGATCAGCCAGCTTCGTGGACGGTGGGCGCGATGGTCGCTCGGCGGGAAGGTGGTCTCCGCCGTGTAGTGGCCCTCCAGCAGACCGGAGGAATGGGGCACCCGAACGAGCAGGCTGGTGTTCGTCTCCCGCGCAACCGGCAGGAACCGCCGGCAGGGATCCTGCTCGAGCACGTTGTAGATCACCTGCAGGCAGGGCATGGACGGCCGCGCCCTCATGGCCTGGTCCCCGTGCTCCGTACCGCCGATGGCGGGGCCAAGCGCCGCGCCGTAGCTCCGGATCTTGCCTTCCTCGACCAGCCGCTCGAGCAGCTCGAAGAGGTCGTCGCGCTGCATCGCGTCCATCCGAGGGTTGTGAAGCTGGTAGAGGTCGACGTAGTCCGTTCCCAGCCGCTCCAGGCTCTGCTCCAGGGCGAACCGTATGAACTCCGGGCTCCAGTTGTGCGGGCGCTCGCGCTGTCCCCGCCGCTCCTGGGGGTCGCTGTAGAAGTCGTAGCCGAACTTCGTGCCGATGACGATCTCGGAGCGCCGATCGCCAAACGCCCGCGCCAGGATCGTTTCCCCGCGGCCGTTGCCGTAGGTGTCGGCCGTGTCGAAAAAAGTGATACCGAGCTCCAGCGCCTGACGAAGCAGGCCTGTCGCGTCGTCGTCCGAGTAGTCGCCCCACCAGCCGGCGGAGATCGTCCACACGCCGAAGCCAACTTCGGACAGCCGGACGTCGGACCGAGCGAGCGTGCGGTATCTCATGCGGACAGACTCCTCGCTGTCGCACGGGCGAGGGCGCGCTTCAACGTCTCGAGCTGCTCGCCGTACTGCTCGTCGGCGAGGACGGCGGTGGCTCCCTGGAGCGCGATCGGCTCAGCCAGGCTCACCCAGGAGGAGCAGCCGCCGTATTCTGGTCGGAAGGACACGGACAGAGGCTCCGGCAGCCGGTAGACTCGCAGGGCTAGCACGTGAAGCGGGTGTCGCGGCTTCCAGCGCAGGAGCTCAGCCGCGTAGTGGGACGACCAGCAGTGCAGGTCGTCGAGCACGGCCAACTGATCGAGCTCCGCGATCTCGATGTCGTCGGTCACCTGAGCCCAGAGGCGGATCGGCACCTGGTCGGCGGCGCCGCGGCGCGCCAGGACGCTGGCTAATGTCTCACGATGCGGCGGTTTGAGCAGGTCTTCTCGCTGGTGCTCGTAGGTTGGGTAGAGTACGAAGTCCGCGTGCTCGAGGTAGAAATCCCGTCGGACCTCGCGAATGCCGCCCTTCCGGAGCAGCAGGATCTGCTGGCCGCGCTCGAGCGACTCGCAGGCGACAGCCCACTCCTTCAGACCGGTTCGAGTGCTCTCAGGCTTCATGTGCTGCTCCAGCGGCTAGCGCGAGGTGTAGAGGAACGCGACCAGGTCGCCGGCTTCCTTGTCGGTCAGGCCCAGATTCGGCATGGACGTCCCTGGCTTGACGCCCTGGGGATCCTCCACCCAGCGCCTGACGTTGGCCGGCGTGTTCGGCAGGGTGTTCGCGGCGAGCATGGGCCGCTTCGATGGGTCGCCAAGGCCGGTCAGGTTCGGCCCGACCGAGCCGCCGTTGATCCCAGGGCCGCTGTGGCAGGCGACGCAGCCTTTGGCCGTGAAAAGCTGCTTGCCGTTGTTCGCGTCCCCGGCCACAGCAGTCGAGCCACCGCTGGGGCTCCCCGTGGCCGGGGCGCCGCCCGGCTTTGTTGGAGCCGGCGTTGGGAGCGGGCGGCTCCCCTGGGCAGGGGTGCACGCGAGCAGACCCAGGCCCAGCAGCACCATGACAACAGTCCAACCGATATGTTGCGTCATCCAATCGCCTCCAGGGCGTCTCCGATGCTCATGCGCTCGCAAGTGAAGATCGGCGTGTCACGCAGGGTGTATGAGCTCGCAGCCGATTCCCGGAGCTCCATCACCAGGTCCAGGAAATCCGCCGGCACGTCGCCCTCGAACGCGACGACGAACTCCGGGTCGTCCAGGCCGAAAGAGTAGCTCGTGTTGATCTTGACCGAAGGGTATTTGTGTCCCACGCGGATGTGGTCGCGCATCATGGCGGTGCGCTCCTCAAGCGGGAGCTGGTACCACGGTCGAGTCTTCCAGAACGGGTAGACGAAGAGGTAGCGCGCTCCGCCTGGCTGAACGGTCAGGCGCCTGCCCTCCTGTGCCTCGTGCCGGTGGTCCGCCACGTACACGGAGCGTCTGGTCATCGCCAGGTAAGAGTGCGGCAGCTCGAGGTAGGGACCGAGTCGACAGCGGTTGATCGCCGTCTGAAGCGCGCGGAAATCCTCGAGTTGGTAGCTGACGCACCAGATCAGCAGGTCGCAATCGGCGCGCATCCCGACAGTCGAGTAGGTTCTGAGGACCGGCACGCGTCGGGCGAAGTCCTCGACGATGCCGGCCAGTTCGCCCCGGTCCATCCGTCGCTCGGCGTCTGGCCGCGCACGCCACTCTGGACGCACCCGGTAGAACGCGTAGCGAACAAACTGGCGATTGTCGCCTGGCTCAGTGTTCATAGCTGGTGAGTGTCTCCGTTCAGCGGTGCCGCATACATGCTAGTCACGGATAGCATCGACGTCGAGGCGGCCGTGTCGCGGCTGGAAGCGGGTGCGAGCGGATGGCGGGAGTCTCACAATCGCATCACTTTCGGCCGTCTTCTCCTGCTTGTCACCTTCTGTTACGCACCCGAAACGTGATACTACGCAAGACGCCCGGCCAGTCGCGTTGCTACGCGGTCGGCTGTCACATCCAGGAGTGGCCCGCGTCGTTGACCCCGGTAGCTCTTCGATATCTGACGCTGCTCTGCATCGTCGCTAGCCTGTCTCTTGCCGTGCTCGCAGACGGTGCGCCAGGCGGACTCGCCGCCAACCAGCTCACCGCGCCGCTCGCCGCCGTGCCCGGCTGTCCAACGGGTGTCCCTCCGGGCACCTATGTACTGGAGTCGAAATGGGGCGGCGAGGGATCCGGCGACGGTGAGTTCTCGGCGCCCAGCGGCGTTGCCGTCGATCCCCTCGGCAACGTCTACATTGCCGACGACAACAATCATCGCGTCCAGAAGTTTGACGCATCCGGCGCGTTCCTCGCCAAGTGGGGTACCAACGGCGGCGGGAGCGGCCAGTTCCAGGACCCCCGAGGCATCGGCTTCGGGAATGGCAGCGTTTTCGTCGCGGACACCTTCAACGATCGTCTGCAAGTGTTCACGCCGAACGGCAGCCCGCTGCTGCGCTGGGGTAGCTTCGGCACGGCGGATGGGCAGTTCAAGCGGCCGTACGGCGTGGCCGTGAACGACAGCGGCGACTCCTTTGTCGCGGACTACCAGAATCACCGCATCCAGAAGTTCAACGCGGATGGGTCGTGGCTGCAGAAGTGGGGGACGCCCGGCTCGGCGGACGGCCAATTGAGCTTTCCGCGCGGGACAGCCCTTGACAGCTCGGGCAACGTCTACGTCGTCGAGGAGGGCAACCGCCGCGTTTCGAAGTTCACAGCAACCGGCGAGTTCCAGATGAGGTTTGGCAGCGGCGGCGACGGGATTGGCCAGTTCGACACGCCGCGCGGCGTCGCGGTGGACGGGTTCGGAAACATCTACGTCGCGGATACGTTCAACAACCGGGTTCAGAAGTTCGATTCGACGGGTGCCTTTCTCGCGACGTGGGGGACCGGCGGTCCAGGGGACGGCGAGCTCAGTTCTCCCTACGGAGTGGCGGTGGACAGCTCCGGGGGCGTCTACGTCGCGGACACCGGCAATAACCGCGTCCAGAAGTTTGCCGCCTGTTCTGGGACCGCGCCGACGGCCACCGTCACGCTGACGCCCACGGCGACGACAACCCCCACCCTCAGCGCGACGCCGACCCAGACCGCCACGAGCACGAGCGTGCCGACCCCGACCGAGACCGCGACCGCGACTGCGACGCCCAGTCCGACCTACACGGACACTCCGACGCCCACGCAGACGAGCACGCCGACCGCCACCCTCGCGCCCACCATGACGCCGACCTCGACTGAGGTGCCGACCGCCACTCCAACCCTCACACCGTCGGCGACACCGACGATCACGGCGACGCCGACGGTGACTCAGACCCCAACCAGGACGCTCGTGCCGACCCGAACGCCAGTCCCAACGCGGACGCGAGCCCCGACGAAAACCCGAGTCCCTACCAGAACTCCCGTGCCAACGCGAACTCCGACGCCAACAAGAACGCTCACTCCGACCCGAACGCCGCGGCCTTCGCTCACACCAACCGAGTTTCCGACCGCGACCGCCACCCGCGCCGCGTCGCCCTCCCCCTCCCCCACGGCAAGCTCCCTGCCTACCGCCACGTCCGTAGTGGCGGGTACGGCCTCCCCGACCGTAACCGTCACAGCGACGCCCACAGTCCCGCCCACGGCGACGGGGACGCCCACAGTCCCGCCCACGGCGACGGGGACGCCCACAGTCCCGCCCACGGCGACGGGGACGCCCACAGTCCCGCCCACGGCGACGGGGACGCCCACGGTCCCGCCCACGGCGACGGCGACGCCCACAGTCCCGCCCACGGCGACGGGGACGCCCACGGTCCCGCCCACGGCGACGGGGACGCCCACAGTCCCGCCCACGGCGACGGCGACGGCGACGCCCTGGTCCGGCCAGCTCGTCAACGAGACCCGTTCGATCGTTCTTTCGATCGTTCAGCAGACGTCCAGCCGGACAACTCTGCGGGCTGACGTCGTGGCGGTGAGCGGCTCGGGCAATCCGTTGCCCGGCGTCGGGGTGACCGTTGAGCTGGTCCAGCCGGACGGCTCAACGGTCGTGGGCAAGGCCAAGACGAAGGCCAGCGGTGTGGCGACGCACTCGTTCCGGGTGCGGCAGCCAGGGCTGTATATCGCCCGTGTGCGGGCGATAACCGCCAGGGGCCGAACGTTCCAGCCGGGGCCCGCCGACTGGTCAGATCCGGTCGCCGTACCATAGGCGACGGTCGTTGCCAGCCCGCGCGGCCCTCAGGCGGGTCAGTCTACCAGCAGGAACCACCAGTCGCTCGGATCCCCGACCGGCGCGCCGTGTTGATCTACGGCGAGGACTCGCCATCGGTACAGGCCGCGCAGCGAGAGCGACGAACGCTTCAGCGAGCAGATCGTCGCGGTCGTGACAGCCTGTAACGAGGCTTGCCCTGTCCAGACGGCACTCCCACACTGTTTCACTCGTTCGCCCGTGCCACGGAGATCGGGTGCTTCCACCACGCCGAACGGACGAAGCTGCACCAGGTAGCTGCTGGCGCCGCCCACACCGATCCAGCGCAGGTCCAGCGCGCTGCTGGAGCCAGGCGCCAGAATCTCCGCGTTCGCCGGTCCAAGGAGAACGGGACGGTCGGCAGGACCTTCACGCAGGAGGATGCGCCCGAATGCGTGCGCCTCCTCGCCGGGTGCCGGCTCGTCGCGCAGCCGGAAATCTCCGCTGCGATCGTACTGCTGACCCTGAAACGCCGCGTCAGCC
This sequence comes from Chloroflexota bacterium, assembly GCA_020850915.1. The sequence goes on from JADZDV010000591.1 coordinate 29,046, forward strand.
AGCTCGAAACGGTGAATCTTCCACTGTCCTGTCGAGCCAACCGGGACCTGCTCAGCCGGTGCGTAGATCTCGTCTTCCGACGCGGCGATGCCGCTCCGGTCGTACTCGAGCTGGAAGGCGCCGCCGCCCTGGTCGAAGTACTCGACGTCGATTCTGGCCAGGCGTGGCCCACCCCGGAGCGCCTCGGGCACGGCGAAGTGCAGGTATCCGACTCCTTCCGTCGGCTCGATCAGCGGACGCACAGCGGGCCGTCCCCCGAGCTGCGTGGAGACACCCAACTCTTCCGCCGCGGCGGTCAGCCAGCGAAGGTAGTTCGATTCGCCCGTGCCCACATCGATCCAGGCGTCGCGGACCGTTTCGCCCCCGAGTTGATGGAAGAACTGAGTGTAGCGGCGCGACAGCTCGATGTAGCTCCGACCGTACTCCGCGGAATCCGCGATGGCAGTCGCTTCCCACTGCTCGTTCCAGGTCTCCAGAAGCAGCCAAGAGGCGCCGCTCAAGCTGGCCGCTCGTAGGTCCCGCGTGAACAGCGCGCCGTTCTCCCGGTCCCGAGTGTAGCCCACGCGGTCCGGCACGAGCCGATCGTCGTAGCCCGGCCCCAGAGACACCGTCCGCCCGGCGAAGAGCGGCCCGGTGAGCGCGCCTCCCCATGCGAAGACGTCGTCGGTCTGAAAGGACGTACCCAGGGCGGCCGCGCGTTCGTCCCAGGTCCGCTCCCGCACGATGTAGGGCCGAACCCCCAGCCGCTCTTCGAGCCGCGCGTACAGGGCTGCCGTGGTCCGATCGTCGAAGCGAAGGCTGCTGCCCTCCTCAGTGTCCGGTCGCCAGAGAAAGATGATTGGCTGTCCACCCAATCTCGCCCAATCGCAGGCGGGGACCCGATCGAAGAAGGAGGCGATCTGTTCGATGAATGTACCCAGTCCGCGGTCGGTGGTGAGATCGGCGAGGTCTTCGACCGGTCGCTCTCTGAGCAGCTCCGCGTACAGGTTCGTATCGAGGAAGAGACCGATGGCTGGAGCTCTCCTACCCCGCGCCAGGAGTGAGTCGCGAGCGGCGACCAGCTCATCCAGGCCATGCTCTGACCAGGCTGGCTCAGTGCCCCAGTACACGGCCAGCGCCACGTCGACTCCCGCGGAACTCATGTCCTGGAGCTGCTGCCGATGCCACGCCGGGTTGCGCCAGTCAAACGGACGGTTCGCTGGCGGGTGAATGGCGAGCGCGGGTTCCTCACGGTCCTTCTCCTGGTACCAGTAGTAGAGGTAGGAGAGCACCAGGCGATCGTCTGGGCTGAAATCCGTCCTGTCGGCCTCGCGACAGGCGGCTGAGCCTGGCGGCTTCGTGGCGGTGGCGCCGGTGAGGATCAGGGTGGCGCTCGCGGTGAGACAGGCGATCAGGACAACGCGAATGGTCGCCACTCAGAGCTCCGAAGGATGGGGGGTTGCACGGGCACGACCGCGGCGGAAGAACAGCCCGCTGGCGGCTCGCGCGGTGCGCGCGAGCGACGCGAGGCGGACTCTCCAGCCCCTCGCCGCCACCGGAGTCGACCGTGAAGCGCTGAAGATGCTACCGGACCTGACGCGCGGCGCACACATTCTCTGTTTGACCGCGCGCCAGCTCGGTTCCGCGACCCGCGGCGTATGACATCCGCGATGTCGTAGCTGGTCGAAACCTTGTCAAGAGTAATTCGTTATTGTACCTTCAGGACCGTTGGGACCATGAGGGCAGTTTACGGTCTCGTGACGGGACTGGGGGGCCTGAGTGTCACGTGAGAAGAGCGCGCGGATGGGCTACGCCGGGCGGGCCGTGTTGGCCGCGTGCGCCATCATTGCGCTGCTGGGTGCGCGGGGTATGGATCGCTGGGATCAGACCAGCGGTGTCCGGGCCGCGCCCCTGAATCAGACGACGTGCGGCATCGACGGCTTCCAGCTCGTCACGAGCTGGGGCGGCTTCGGATCGGATGACGGCGAGCTCAATCTGCCCAACTCTGTCGCCGTTCGAGGTTCGAACGTCTTTGTCGCTGATACCGGCAACGGCCGCGTTCAGAAGTTCGATACCAGCGGGAACTTCGTGTCGAAACTCACCGGGTCCAGCGGGAAGCCGTTCAGTGGGCCGGCTGGCGTGGCCGTTGACTCGTCTTCCAACCTCTACGTCTCGGACACGAGCAACAATCGAATTCAGAAATTCGATTCGGGTGAGAACTTTGTGACGCTGTGGGGTGGCTCGGAACCGACAGCCGGGTCAGGCGAGGGCGAGTTCTCCTTTCAGCGCGGAGTGGCGTCTGGTGGTTCGGCCGTCTACGTTGCAGACTGGGGCAACAACAGAATTCAGAAGTTCGACTCCGACGGAACGTTCTTATGGCAGGTTGGGACCTCTGACCACTCCCCAGGGTCTGGAGAGCTGGAGTTCAGCTTCCCACGCGGTATCGGGGTTGACAAGTTCGATCGGGTACTGGTCGCGGACACCGGGAACCACCGCATCCAGAAGGTCAATTCGGGCGGCTCATTCCTGGTCAGCGAGTGGGGGAGTCAGGGCAGTGATGACGGGGAATTCCAGTCACCGCGCGGAGTTGGCGCGGATGCGCAGGCCAACGTCTATGTGGCCGACTACGGCAATGATCGTATCCAGGTGTTCGACTCGCTGGGGAACTTCTGCCTTACGTTCGGCCAGGGCCTGCTCTCCGGGCCGAGCGACGTGGCGTTAGATGCCGCCGGGAACCTGTACGTAGCCGACAGCAACAACAACAGGATTCGGAAGTACTCGCCGGTCTTTCCACCCACTTCCACTCCTACCACGACCTCTACCCCGACAGAGACCAGCACAAGCACCAGCACGCCAACCGAAACAGCGACTCCCACTGAGACAGCGACTCCCACCGAGACGGCGACTCCCACCGAGACGGCGACTCCCACCGAGACGGCGACTCCCACCGAGACCGCCACGCTCACGCCGATTGAAACCGCGACGCCGACAGAGACCCCCACGCCGACGAGCACCTCGTCGCCAACTATTACCCCGACGTTCACCCCGGCCTCGACTCCTACGATCACCTCCACTCCGACGCCCGGCCCGCATGTGGCCTACACGGTGAGCCACGATCTCGTCGCCTCGTCGCTGGTCGACGGGAAGGCCACTATTCAGTCGGTCGTCGATCTCGCCGACAGCACCGGCACCGTGCCCAGCTCGGTCCAGGTGGCGGTCAAGCTCACGCAGCCGGATGGCAGCGTTATGACCCGCCGGAGATCCTTCCGCGCCACGACACACGCTGTTCTGTCGTTCAAAGTGAAGCAGGTCGGGACGTACTCGGCGCAAGTGATCTCGATCGTGGTAAGAAAGGCGGCCTTCAAGCCCGGGCCCGCGGACCTTGCCGAGCCGGCGACTGTGGACGCCGCGACCGCCACTCCGAGCGCCACGCCAGGCGTCCCACCGACCCGCACGCAGCCGCCTACGCGCACGCCGCGACCGAGCCGCACGCCTGTGCCTACCAGAACGCCCACACTGACGGCGCCGCCCACCTCAACGGGCACCACAACGCCGACGCCGACCGTGACCGGGACCCCCACTCAGACCCTGCCGCCGACCGACACGCCCACCGTCACGCCGACGCGGACGCTAGAGCCGACGCAGACGCTAAAGCCGACCAAGACC
>JADZDV010000592.1 GCA_020850915.1 Chloroflexota bacterium
CGGCTGAGCCAGCCGCAGCTCCCGATGCAGGGGGGAGAGGCGCAGCAGGCCGAGGGTGTGCAGGCCGAACAGCAGCAGGACGCCGCCGCCGACCTTGCGGATGAGCAGCAGTCGGTCCTGGAGCAGGGAGCCCACCAGACCGATCGACATGCCGAGAGCGATCATCGCCAGCGAGAAGCCGAGGATGAACAGGGCGGCGCGGCGGATCAGCAGGCCCCGGTCGACCGCCGCCGGCGCGACGGCGGTGCCGCTCAGGATGCCGAGGAAGGCCGGGACAACCGCGAGATGGCAGGGCGAGAGAAACGACGCGGTGCCCGCGGCGAACGCGAGCAGGAGGGGGACTGTCTCAACGTCCATGGCTCCCTCCGCGGGCCGCGGCTGCCGTCACAGGGGGCCGCATCTGTCCGGCCTGTGCTGGGCGGCCGGAGGCCGGAGGCTTCGCCGGCATCAGCACCGGGACCTGGATCGCACCACCGCCGAGCGCCTCGAGGCGCTCCGCCAGCCGCTGCACCTCTTGGGCCATCTCCTTGCCCGCGCCCACCAGCGCCACGCCGACGCCGGCGGGCTCGAGGCGCAGGCGTGTCCAGAGCCGACGATGCGGGAAGTAGAAGGCCAGGATGATCCCGCCGACAAGCATGGTGCAGGCGATCCAGATCAGTTGGGCCCCGGGATCCCTGACGACGCGCAGGCCGGTGAACGGCAGCTCGCGCTCGAAGGTGAGTTGGAGGTCGCCCACGGTCTGGGGCTGGTTCTGGGTGAGCATGGCCCGCGCGGTGGGTAGGTTGACCCGGCCGCGGTAGACCTCAACGGCAACCTCGCCCGAGCGGATCATCTTGTCGTCCTTGCCGGCCGTCCCGACGAGATAGACGTTCAGGTCGCGGGTGGGCAGATAGAGGATGCCCATGGGACGCTGGCTGTCGTTCGTGCGATAGGCCAGGGGCACCGGCTCCTGGGTGAGTACGCTGCCAGCGGCATCCCTGACCGTCAGCACCACAGACTGGCCGTAGAACGACTGGTGGAAGCGGACGCCGTTGTAGATGAGCGGCTCGTTGACGCGCACCGTCTGGCGCGCGACTTCCGTGCCCTGGTCGAAGAGGACGAGCTCGCTACGGTAGTCCTTGGGCTCGCCGTTGACGTAGTACTCGTCCGCGAAGTCCTCGGCCAGGACGACCAGACCGGTGTCATGGCCAACGTCGCGCGTCGTGCCGACCGGCAGCGTGAAGCCGGACTCTTCGAAATAGCCCAGCGAGCCGCCGACGGCGGCCACCGCCAGGACCAGGACGATCGCTGTGTGGGTCAGGATGGTGCCGAAGCGAGCCAGACGGAAGCGGTCCGCGTAGAGCAGCGCGGAGCTGGGCTCGGGATGCTCCACCACGCGGTACCCGGCCAGGGCGCGGCGAACGAGCCTTGTGGCGGCGTCGGCGGTCAGGCCGGGCAGGAGCACCGTCTGGCGCGGCTCGCCGCGCTCGAACAGCTCCTCGCGGGGCCAGACTGGCTTGCTGAAGACCTGCCTCCAGATCCTCGGCAGCCGGTCCAACGTGCAGATGACCGTGTTGATCGCCAGCAGGCCGAACAGCGCACGGAACCAGACGGTCTGGAAGACGGTGAAGAGGCCGATCGTCTGGAAGAGGTCGGTGAACGCGCCGTAGCGCGGGCGCATCCGCTCCGCGTAGGCGCGCATCGCGTCAGGCGTCTTGACCAGTTCACCAGGGGCCTGAGCGATCAGCGCGCCGGCCAGGCAGGCCAGGGCGATCGCGAGGATCAAGATGAGGGCCAGCTTCGTCGAGGTGAACAGATCCCAGGCGGCATCGAACAGATCGCGCTGCCTCGCTGGCGGGAGGATGGCCGCGACTGCGTCGCTTGCTGGCGCCTCGCTGATGTCAGCGCTGGTTGGCGCGACGGGCTTGCTGGCTCCTGGCGGCGGCCTGTGCCGTGGGTGAGACTTCGTCCGTTTCGCGGGACGAACGGGCGTCTCGATCATGAGAGGACTCCAATTCCAAAGACCTCGCGCAGGGCCGACTCGGCAATCGTTGGATTGGTCTTGAGGTAGAGAGTGGGCTCATGGAGCAGCTTGTTGACGATGGCTCGGGTGAGGTACTGGACGGCCTCGGCCTGTTCGGCGGGCAAGCCCTCGAACCGCGGCCGTAGGCGCTCCAGCTCGTGCTCCCGGATCTCCTCCGCGCGTTGGCGGAGCGCCGTCACCGCGGGCACCGCGGCGGCGGCCAGCCAGCTCCGCCAGGCTCGCTCGAGGTCCTCGGCCACGAGCTGCTCGGCCAGGGGGATTTCGCGTTCTCGGAGCGCCTGGCGAGCGGCGGACTGTTCGCGGAGGTCGTCCAGAGTGATCAGGCGGACGCCGCGCGTGCGCGTCACGCCGTGCTCGACGCCCCGCGGCACCGCGAGGTCGACGAGTGTCAGGGCACGGTTCGGGCGGTGCCGCTGCGCCGCGCCCACCAGCCGGCGGGTCAGCGGCGGCTGCTCGGAGCCGGTGCAGCAGAGGACGAGGTCCGCCTCGGCGACGGCCGCCGGCAGCTCGTTCCAGGGAAGCGCCGTGCCGGCGCGCTCGTCGGCCAGATCCTGGGCTCGACGGAGCGTGCGGTTGACCACCAGCCGGCGTCCGACTTCGTCCAGAGCCCTGGCCGCGAGCTGCGCGGTCTCGCCGGCGCCGATCAGCAGGACGGTCTTGTCCGAAAGATGGCCCACAGCCCGACGAGCCTGCTCGACGGCCATCCACGGCACGGAGAGGGCTCCGCGCCCGAGCGCCGTCTCCTGGCGCACGCGGCGGCCGGCGCTGACGGCCTGCTGGACGAGGTTGCCGAGCTGGCGGTCGATCATGCCGACCTGGCGCGCGGCGTCGAGCGAGCGGCGGAGCTGGCCGAGGATCTGCGCCTCGCCGAGCACTTGCGACTCGAGGCCGGCGGCCACGCGGAAGAGGTACGCGGCGGCCTCGCGGTCCTGGTAGAAGCGGGCATACTGCTGGAGCCGCTCGAAATCGGCCTGGTGGTACTGGGCGATGAGTCCGGCGACGCACTCGCCAGCCATCGGGCCGCGGGGCACAACGTAGGCTTCGAAGCGCTGGCAGGTCGAGAGCAGCAGCGTCTCAGAAACGTGGGGCCGCAGGTAGGCGGCGAGCTGGGGCAGCTCGTCTGGCTGGACCGCGAACGGCTCGCGGACTTCCAGCGGCGCGTCACGGGCACTGAGGCTCAGACAGAGCAGCATCGGTGTCTCCAGTCGGCTCGCATCCGGTTGCTTCCCCTCTCTGTCGCCAGGGACGGCCTGTTGGTGGTGCTGGCCGGGACGCCGATGCGCGCCACTGACCGCTGGTGCCATCGCTCTGGCAACCATCCTACGCGCGGAATTCCGGCCCCGAAATCCGCCGGGGGGCATGTCTTAGGCATAGCTGCAACGTCGGAGCGATATACCGGGCGGGCCGTCCTGAGCGCGGCGGGCGTATCCATCGGTACATGCCGGCGTCTCGCGCGGTCGTCGCCGGCCAGGGAGAGAAGGGTGCGACCGACTCTTGTTGAAACGGTCATGTAGGGGCGCTGCTTGCTGCGCCCGTGC